>JBJFHQ010000197.1:0-12104 GCA_051893755.1 Oscillospiraceae bacterium | reverse complement strand
CACCGCGAATGATCCCGGGAAGGATCTTTAATGCCGCAAAAGACGCCACCGTTAAAAGCCAATATAAAGGCAAAAGTCTTAACATTCTTTTCTCGATAAAATGTTTGTTTGTTTCCTTTTGAGTAGAGTACATTATTACAAATCCGCTAATTACAAAAAAAAGATGAACACCTCTGCCAAAATCAAATAATTTAAAATTGCAGATGTAATCAATATGATAAAAGAATATTAACAGAGCTGTTATTGCCCTCAATAACTGAATACTATCCAATTTTCCAACAAATCTGTTATTATCGTTAATCAGTGTTGTATCCATATTGACACTTACTTCTCCAATCCATTAAGCTTCAAATACCAGTTCACCGCATGCTCAACAATAGTATCAATATCCGCAAATCTGGGCTTCCAGCCAAGAATACTTCTCGCTCTTTCGGCACTTCCCACAAGCACGGGAGGATCTCCCGCCCTTCTTTCGGTCATGGTGACCTTGAAGTCTCTGCCAGTAACCTTTTTCACCGACTCTATAACCTCCAGCACCGATGTGCCGTTTTCATTGCCCAGATTGAAAAATCCACTTTCTCCGCCCTTGTCAAGATGCTCAAGAGCCAGCAGATGAGCGTCAGCAAGATCGGTCACATGAATGTAATCTCTTATGCAAGTGCCATCCCTTGTGGGATAATCCGAGCCGAAAACCTTGATGTCGGGACGCTTTCCATACGCTGCATCGATGACCAACGGGATTATGTGCGTTTCGGGGTCATGATTTTCGCCGATCTCTCCATCGGGGTCTGCTCCCGCAGCATTGAAATAACGCAGAGCTATATATTTCAGCCCATACGCATTGGAATAATCCTTGAATACCCTCTCAACCATGAGCTTTGTAGCTCCATATGGATTAATTGGGTTTTGCGGCATATCCTCGGTAATAGGCAACTTTTCGGGAACACCATAGGTCGCACAGGTAGAAGAAAAAATGATCTTGTCACAGCCATGTCTTCGCATAGCTTCAAGAAGATTCACCGTATTGCATACGTTGTTCATGTAATACTTCGCAGGATCTTCAACACTTTCTCCCACATAAGCAAACGCAGCAAAATGAAATACTGCGTCAATTTTGTTCTCGGAAAAGACCTTATCCAGCGCAGCGGTATCGTTCAGAGCAGCATGAACAAAACGTCCCCATTTTACCGCTTCCCTGTGACCATAGATTAGATTATCATACACGATAGTATCATAGCCCTTTTGAGAAAGCAGCTTGTTTATGTGACTTCCGATATATCCTGCACCGCCGCAGATAAGTATAGTCATTTCCGACACTCCATTTTATATAGATTTGAAATACTCAATAGTAGGCACAAGTCCCTCCCTAAGAGGTACTTTAGGCTCCCAGCCGTCAAGCTCCTTATATGCAAGGGAGATGTCCGGCCTTCTCTGCAGAGGATCATCGCTCGGAAGCTCGCGATAAGTGATTTTCGAGGACGAGCCTGTCATTTCAAGGATAATATCCGCCAGCTCCTTAATGG
Organism: Oscillospiraceae bacterium; assembly: GCA_051893755.1. Lineage (GTDB taxonomy): Bacteria > Bacillota > Clostridia > Oscillospirales > Ruminococcaceae > RGIG4694. The sequence goes on along the minus strand of JBJFHQ010000197.1, from coordinate 10,581 downwards.
TAAACTCTCCCGGATTTCCCAGATTTACGGGGCCGCAAAAATCCTCGCGGGTGTTCATCATTCTGATGATACCCTCAATAAGATCGTCAACATAGCAGAATGAACGTGTCTGCGTGCCGTCGCCGTAAATAGTGATGTCCTCGCCCTTAAGTGCCTGAAGTATAATATTTGATACCACTCTGCCGTCCTTCGGGTCCATTTTCGGTCCGTATGTGTTAAAAATTCTGATAACCTTTATCCTTGCACCGAACTCACGATGATAGTCAAAGCACAGAGTTTCTGCACAACGCTTGCCCTCGTCATAGCAGGAGCGTATGCCTATTGGATTTACATTTCCCCGATAGCTTTCCACCTGCGGATGAACGATAGGATCACCGTAAACCTCGCTTGTGGAAAACTGCATTATCTTCGCATTGTTCTTCACAGCAAGCTCCAACATGTTGATGATTCCCAGAATACAGGTCTTTGTGGTGTATGTGGGAGATTTCTGATAGTGCGGAGGACTTGCAGGGCATGCAAGATTGTAAATCTCATCTATGTTGCTCACATCAAGAGGCTCGATGATGTTGTGCTCGATAAACTCAAAGTTACGGTTATCCATCAGCTTTTCAATATTGACCATGCGCCCTGTGAAAAGATTATCCACGCAGATCACATAGTTTCCTTCATTGAGCAGCCTTTCGCAAAGATTAGCTCCCAGAAAGCCTGCTCCACCTGTTACCAAAATGCGTTTCACTGTATGTCCTCCTTAATCCCTGTGAAAAATGTCTCTTGTGTAAACCTTAGCCGATACATCGTCAAGGCAGCTGTCAGAACGATTTGCAAGAATAACTCCGCAGCTGCTCTTGAAATTGTCCAGATCATTGACTACCCGATAACCGCAGAAATCCGAACCGTCCTCCAGAGAAGGCTCGTATATGATCATCTCAGCGCCCTTTTCGGAAAGCCGCTGCATTACTCCCTGAATGCTGCTCTGACGGAAATTATCGCTTCCCGATTTCATAGTCAGGCGGAAAACTCCCACCGTACTGCTGCCGAACGATTTTGCTGTTTCATACACATGGTTGGCAATGTAGTCCATTCGTGTGCTGTTGGAATCGACTATCGCTCCGATAAGATTCTCGGGAACGTCCTTGTAGTTAGCAAGCAGCTGCTTTGTATCCTTTGGTAGGCAATACCCGCCGTACCCAAAACTGGGATTGTTGTAATGAGTGCCTACTCTGGGGTCAAGGCACACGCCCTTTATAATGTCGGCAGTATTCAGCCCCTTCATTTCGGCATATGTATCCAGCTCGTTAAAATATGAAACTCTCATGGCAAGATATGTATTGGCAAAAAGCTTTACAGCCTCCGCTTCGGTGGGTCCCATAAAGAGCGTTTCGAGGTTTTCCTTAATTGCTCCCTGTTTCAGAAGCTCAGCGAAGCAGCGAGCGGCTTCGCTCTGTTTTTCGTCGGACATATCCGCCCCGACAATAATTCTCGACGGGTAAAGGTTGTCGTAGAGAGCCTTTCCCTCACGGAGAAATTCGGGACTAAACAAAATATTATTGCAGCAATACTTTTTTCGCACAGATTCAGTATATCCCACGGGAATGGTTGACTTTATCACCATGACAGCCTCGGGATTACATTTCAGCACTGTTTCAATGACGTTCTCCACCGAAGAGGTATCGAAATACTGCTTCACGGGGGCGTAATTTGTCGGAGTTGAAATGATTACGATATCTGCTTTTGAATAGGCATCCTCTGCGTCTGTGGTGGCAGTCAGGTCAAGCTCCTTTTCCGACAGATAGGATATTATCTCCTTGTCGTCGATAGGTGACCTTCTGTTGTTTATCATCTCTGCCTTTTCGGGCACGATATCCACTGCATAGACCTTGTTGTTCTGCGAAAGCAGCACTGCATTTGAAAGTCCTACATATCCTGTGCCTGCTACTGCAATTGTTCTGTTCATTTTTTGTCCTCTTTTCTGTTTATTTTCCAAATGTACTAACGGTTTCCGCATAAGCAGTCGGAATACCAACGTCAAAGCTTTCTCCATCAACCAGCACGCCCGACATACCCTTTTCCTTCAGCACCCTGCAAAGTGCACTTGTCAGCTGAATTTCCGAAGTATCGCCGTCTTTGTCGTGCTTTTCTATGTCCTCTTCAAGATATTTGAAAACGTCGGGAGTAAGCACATACTGACCAAATGTGCAATAATACTTTTCCTCGCCGCTCGTGGTTTTCACTCCGAGAAAATCCTTTGCGTACTGGACAGTGGGCTTTTCAGCCATTTCTGTGACGTCCATCATATAGCTCCTGCCGCCGTCAAACGCGCCGGTCAGTATGCCGTAATGAATGACATTATCAAGCTCAACGGGCTTGATAGCTACAGTAAGCTGTCCACCCGATTTTCTGTATGCCTTTATGGTTTGAGTTGCGCAGGTCATGTTGAGATTGCTTCTGTAAACAAAATCTCCCAACATCAGCAGCACAGGCTCATTTTCAAGATATTTTTTAGTTTGATACACCGCATGACCGAAGCCGCGGCGTTCCTCCTGCACAGCATAGCGAATCTTTTTTCCTATCCGTGCAATTTTTTGCTCGTACTCGCGGACGCGTTCGGGCAGTTTTTCGATATGTTCGTCGCTCAGCGGCTTTCCGAACATTTCCTCAAACTGTGGGATCTCCTCCTTGCCCACCACAAGAATTATCTCTTCAATGCCCGCCTCATCAAGCTCCTCCAAAAGGCACATGATAACAGGCTTAGCAATACCGTTTTTATCTATGACGGGCAGAAATTCTTTCTTAACAAAACGAGTTTCGGGGTACATTCTTGTACCAAATCCCGCCACGGGGATTATTGCTTTTCTGACCCTGTCGCTGGCAGGAAGAGTGAACGCATAAGCTTCAAGCCCAATCGAATTCAGATATTCGACCAGCTTTTGCTGTGATACCTTATCCTTAGCGATAAACTGAACAGTTCCGTCGCCCTGGGATCCTACGCCCTTTCCGCCGTATGTATATTCTGCGATCTTTTCATCGTTCAGAATCGAATGAAGTTTCGGTGCAGTCAGCTCCTCAGGACAGCCCGGAGCAACCTTTGTATCAAAGAGCTGTTGTGCTTCTTTCATCAATTGACCGATTTTCTCCGCATTTCCGTCAGCAATTGCCTTTGAAGCCTCGGCAATTATCCTGTGGTTGTCAACACCCAACGCTTCATGGATATTTCTATCGGTTTCAGTCTGCGGGAACGGGAATGCCTTATTCAGATCGGACAGGATCTTTTTTGTATCCTTCTTCGCTTTCAGATCGGCAAAGACCCAATAAAGATTTCGTCCGACCTTCAGCTTTTCAACGAAAATATCATCCCCCGCAAACTCCATGCACACGGGATTCACTCCGTAAGCGCATGCCTGATCAAGTCTGCCGCAGCGTGACTTGGTGAGCATTTCTCCGCGGTAAGCAGCCTGCATTTCGCCGTTCACGCTCATTTTCAGCTGATAGACCTCGTTGAATGCCCTCGCCACAAGCACACAAATAGCCGCACTGGATGACAATCCCTTTTTAATAGGAAGCGTCACCTTGTCAACGCGGATAGAAATGCCGCCGATCTGATAGTGCTCAAGAATATACGCCGCCACTCCGCAGGCATAACAGAAATACTGCTGTTCAGCCGCTTTTTCACGGAGAGTTTTTAAATCCATCTCGCACGAAAAAGACACCGTCTCGCCCTTTTCATTCAGCGATATTATAGAGAAAATATCGTTTTTGCGTGCATTGGCATAGATACCTAGATCAATACCCGTTACGATTGCAAGTCCGGGGATCACATCGGAATTTATATCGGTATATCGACCTGCCCAGTCGGTATGCTCTCCAAAAAGGCAAAGCCTGCCGGGGACAAAAAGTTCTGTTGTTTCCATTTCGTTCTCCTGTATCAGTAATTTTTGTGTCCCAATACTACGCCTATTGTTTTAAAGATTATTTTTATGTCGGCGAGGAAAGAACGGTCTTTTACATACTGCAGGTCCATTTCCATTCTTTCATCAAAAGTAGTATCCTTTGTCCGATATATCTGCCAGTAGCAGGATAGTCCCTGCTTGACCATATATCTCGGTTTATAGTGCGGATTGTCTTTAACTTCATCGTATTCATATGTAGGAAGAGGCCTCGGACCAATTATTGTCATATCTCCCTTTAAGACATTAAGCAGCTGCATAAGCTCATCAATTGAGTATTTGCGGATAAAGTCCATTCCCTTAATAACTCGAGGATCATGCTCCAATTTGAGAGACACATCCGTCACTCCACTGGCTTCCTTTAACTGTTCCTGCATTTTATCGGCATTTTTATACATACTTCTTAATTTGTACATTTTAAATTGTTTCTCACCAAGTCCAATTCTTGTCTGAGTATAAAACGGGCTTCCGAAATCCTTTATACAAATCATCAATGAAATAACTATGATGAGTGGGCTCAATACCACAAGTGCGATTGCTGAACATACAATATCAAACACTCTCTTAAAGAAATCATACACAGGCTTTTCGACAAATTCCAACCTGTCAGCTTCACCCGTGTTCTCTCTTTCAAGAACCTGTGTATTTTCCATCTTTTCACCGCCATTATTTTCATTCTATTTTATACAATATCCCTGCCTATTCTGCCTGAAGATTTGTTTAATTCACAAACATAACTTTAAGTCGATATTAAATACCGTATTTCACAGATTTTATGCAATATGCAGACAAATATAAAAGTATACAATAGTCGAATATGATATAATTATATCGTAAAAGCAAGTATTTGTCAACAGGTTAGAATTCAAAATGTTACAAAATCCGCAAATATTTTTGTGCATTACGTATATTTTCATATCATATTTGCATTATTAACAATATTTGTATTTGATCGGATTGCTTCCGAAATTCATAAACATCAAACAATTCTTTCGTTTGCGCAACAAATGACTGCTTCAAATACAAGAAAAGGATAAAGGAAAGCAGCCGAGGACTGAACTGTTCCTCGGCTGCTTGTCCAATTAAATATGTATCAGACCCCACTCTGCACCAGATATGTAATTTCCTGCAAATGCCCCATTTTACGCACATTCTGCCGTACAAAGCACCATTGTTGTTCTGGAGTCATCATATTGACCATCTGACCGCCAATGGAGCCGGCCTCTCTTGCTGTGAGGTCTCCGTTGTAGCCATTCTTAAGGTTTACGCCAACCTCGCTTGCAGCTTCCATCTTGAATCTTTCCATGGTTTCTCTGCCTTCGTTTGTGATGTTGTCTTTCATTGTTTTAATCTCCTTAATCGAAATCTTTGGGTTATCGGGTTTGCATTAGTATTATATGAAACGCAAAATCAAATATTAAAGAAAATTTTTAGCAGAAAAATTTCATTGACAGATACAAAGAATTGTATTATAATATTATATATGTACATTTTTTGAGGTGATTCTTTTGAAGGGATACAGAATAAGCATTCTCCGTCACGGCAGGACCGCTGCCAACGATGACGGAATTTATATAGGAAAGACCGATCTCCCCCTTTCCGAAGAGGGTAAGGAGGAACTTCGGATACAATATCAGATGCACGAATATCCCAAGGTGGAAAGGGTATATTCAAGTCCGCTGGAAAGAGCTATCCAGTCTGCGGAGATACTCTTCCCCGACCGCGAGATCGTTATCGTGGACGACCTGCGTGAAATGGATTTCGGCATTTTTGAGGGCGTAAAGGCTGAAGAGGCTGTGGAACTGGATTCTTACAAAAAATGGCTTAAGGGCGGTCTGGATAATCCTCCGCCTAACGGGGAAAGTCTCAGAAGCATGCTCCTGCGCTGCTACACGTCTCTGGACGCTATCATCAAGGATATGATGTCCAACGGCATCGTCCGCGCGGGAATTGTCACTCATTCCGGAATCATGATGAATATGCTGTCCTGCTTCGGTCTGCCGAAGATGAAGGCTATGGATTTTATGTGCGAAATGGGCGAGGGCTATGAGATAATGGTCACTGCGCAGATGTGGCAGAACGGAAATACCTTCGAGATACTCGGAAAGATACCCGGCGGCGATCCGGTGGGCTACAACGACGCAGGCGAGCTTATCGCCGAGGATTTCCGCGCGGATTTCGGCAACAGCGCCGAGGAATATTCCGAATATATCAACGATGAGGATATCAACTTCTATGAATAATAAAGAGATCAGAAAAAAAGCTCGCGGCAGGCTTTCATATTACTGGGTGGAATCTGAATTTCTTTTTCTGGCAGCATTTGGTATTATGTCCATGTTTGTGGCTGCCGCGTACATTATCGTACTTATAATGCGCCCCGATCTGAAGCTCATTGCTTTTCCTCTGAAGCTTCCTCAGATCATTGAAACATTCAAGGCAAACGCCGAGGTGCGCATCGCAGCTATCATTCTTCCGCCCATAATGCTGATTTTTCTCAGCCCGCTATATTATGGCATAAAATGGTGCTTCTATCAGGCGGCACAGGGAAAAAATGCGCCTGTTTCGGGAGCGTTCTACGGCTATTATTCCTTGAGAAAATGGGGAAAAGCAATACTCCTGAATCTCCTTGTGATCTTCCGCAAGCTTGTATATTTTATCCCCATAACCGCAGTGGGCGGTGCAGTTTATTACATATTTATCAATATTTTAAATAATACTCAAAGCAAATTTCTCAAAGCTCTGATGTATTTCGGAGTAATTCTGGTGCTGCTGGGACTGAGCCTCATTTACATGATAGTTACAGTGAAATTTCAGCTTATCCCCTACTTTTTCGCCGAGGAGCCGGAAAAGAAAATACTCGATATATATCACGAGGGAGTTGCGGCAATAAGCGGCTCAAAGGGACGTTTTGCGGCGCTTCAGGTATGGTTCGTTCCAATGCTGGCACTTTGTTTTACGGGATATCTCGCTATGTTCGTTATCCCCTATTACAGTATGGTCAAGGCAATCTGCGCGGCGGAGATATCGGGCGGAAAGCTTTACGATGACCCTGCCGCAAACGAGGAGAAAAATCCTGAGAGAGAAGCTGTTAAGTCTGCGGTCTGATAGCGCACTATATAAACAACAACGCCGGATAAATGCACATCATCGCATTTATCCGGCGTGATCTTTTATCTTCTAAGCTCCCAGAACGCCACGGCGCTTGCCGCCGCCACATTCAGCGAATCCACATTGTGCTGCATGGGTATGCGCACCGTGTAATCACAGGCTGCTATCGTCTTTTCAGACAGCCCGTCCCCCTCCGTCCCGAGGACTACTGCAAGCTTTTCCTCGGAGTGAAGCACGGGGTCGTCGATGCTGACCGAGTTATCGCTTAAAGCCATTGCCGCTGTTTTAAAGCCCATTCCATGAAGCCGTCCTATCCCCTCTTCGGGCCACTGTGTCGGCTCGCTGCCGATATATGTCCACGGTATCTGGAACACCGTGCCCATGCTCACCCGCACTGCTCGTCTGCACAGCGGGTCGCAGCAGGACGGAGTCACGAGCACCGCGTCTACTCCAAGAGCCGCCGCAGAACGGAAAATTGCTCCCACATTGGTTGAATCGGCGATATTTTCAAGAACGGCGATTCGTGCTGCGTTTTTGCATATCTCCTCCGCTTCGGCAAGCTTCGGACGGCGCATCGCACACAATACTCCCCTTGTCAGTCGAAATCCCGTCAGCTGTTCCAGCAGCTCGCTGTCCGCTGTGTACACGGGGATATCTCCGCATTTTTCGATAAGCTCCCCCGCCTGTCCGTCGATATGCCGCTGTATCGTCAGCATGGAAACAGGCTCGTAGCCCACGTTCAAGGCAAGATTTATCACCTTGGGGCTTTCCGCAATGAATATCCCCTTTTCGGGTTCAAGACGATTTCTAAGCTGCGCCTCTGTAAGCCGCGCATAGGCATCCAGCTCGGGCGCATTGAAATCGGTTATATGAATTATCTCTGCCATTTCTGTCCTCCGCGCGGCTTATCCGTAGATCTCTTTTGCCGCAGCCACCGTCTCATTGGCGTCCTTGGCATAATAATCAGCGCCTATCTTCATTGCATATTCGGGAGTGAGGACTGCTCCTCCTACCACTATTTTACAATTAACATTATTTTCATGAAGCAGCCTGATAGTCTCCTCCATTGCGCCGAGGGTAGTGGTCATAAGGGCGGACAGTCCCACCAGACGAACATCGTTTTCGATAGCCGCGTCCACTACACGCTGCGGGTCAACGTCCTTTCCAAGGTCGATGACCTGATAGCCGTAATTATCCAGCAGCACCTTCACGATATTCTTTCCGATATCGTGGATATCTCCCTTGACCGTCGCAAGTACGACCTTTCCTTTAATGATAGGCTTGCTGTCCGATTCGGAGAGCTTCTGCTTGATGACCTCAAAGCAGCTCTGTGCCGCGTCCGCAGACAATATCAGCTGCGGCAGGAATATCTTTCCCTTTTCAAATTCCTGACCTATTTTATCCAGCGACGGAACGAGTATCTTATCTATTATCTCCATAGGGGCGGTGTTTTCCAGCATTTTCGCGGTAATTGCCGCACCCTCGCCTTTCAGACCATTTTCCACGGCGTAGGCAAGCTCATTTTCCGAATGCTTTTCCTCGGCGGCGGCTGCTCCGGTCACGGAGGTAGTCACCTTTACACCGTTATACGCTTTGATGTAGTCGATGCAGTTCTCGTCTATTCCCGCAAGGAGCTTATACGCTCTCACAGCGCCTGTCATGGACGCGATATTGGGATTGATTATCGGCAGATCAAGTCCGTTTGTCAGGCACATAGCAAGGAAATTGCTTGCCACCAGCTCACGGTTCGGCAATCCGAAGGAGATGTTCGACACACCCAGAACAGTTTTCAGTCCCAGACGAGTCTTTACCATGTTCACCGCCTTGACGGTCTCCATAACGCCTGCCTGCTCCGCAGAAGCTGTCAGGGTCAGGCAGTCGATATACACGTCCTGCCGCGGTATGCCCAGTTCAAGCGCACGGGCAAGTATCTTCTCGGCTATTTTGAATCTTTCCTCCGCCTTTTTGGGGATACCGTTCTCGTCCAGAGTAAGTCCCACCACCGCAGCACCGTACTTCTTCACAAGCGGAAGCACATTCTGCAGAGATTTTTCCTCACCATTTACGGAATTGACGATAGGCTTTCCGTTATACACTCTCAGCGCCTTTTCAAGGACGTCTGGCATGGTGGAATCTATCTGAAGCGGAAGATTTGTGATGCCCTGAATGGACTTGACAGCATTTATCATCATGCTGCCCTCGTCGATATCGGGAAGTCCCACATTTACATCGAGGATATCCGCTCCCGCCTTTGCCTGTTCGAGAGCCTGTCCTAAAATATAGTTGATATCATTGTTTATCAGAGCTTCCTTGAAGCGCTTCTTGCCCGTGGGATTTATTCTTTCGCCGATTATCCTCGGCTGATCTATTACTACCGTATTTTCGGGCGTGCATACCGCTGCGGGGATATCTGTCTCCCGCTCACGATATTTAAGCGCTGACAGCTTCTCGGAAAGAACACGGATAAACTCGGGATTCGTCCCGCAGCAGCCGCCGAATATCTTCACGCCAAGCTTCGCAAGCTCTGCGGCGCTTTCGGCAAATTCCTCGGGAGTGACGTTATATCCGCCTGTTTCGGGGTCGGGAAGTCCTGCGTTGGGCTTGCAGACTATGGGCAGGGTCGTCCACAGGGATATCTTCTTCACGATAGGATATAGTTCCTTCGGTCCAAGTGAGCAGTTCACGCCGATAGCGTCCGCTCCCAGTCCCTCCAGAGTCAGCGCCATTGACTCGGGACAGCAGCCCACGAAGGTGCGCTGATTCTGCTCAAAGCTCATGGTGCAGATAACGGGCAGATCGCTGTTCTCCTTTGCCGCAAGAAGCGCTGCCTTGGTCTCGTACAGGTCTGTCATGGTCTCAATTACTATCAGGTCGGCGTCCTTACCTGCGATCATCTCTTCCTTGAAAAGCTCGTAAGCCTCTTCAAAGGTCAGGCTTCCCGTGGGCTCCAGAAGCTGCCCTATCGGTCCGATATCCAGAGCCACGAGGGCTTTTCCGTCCACAGCCTTCCTCGCATTTTCAATTGCAGGCGGGATAAGCTCGGCGGGAGTTTTTCCGCAGTGAGCAAGCTTTAAGCGGTTGGCTCCGAAGGTGTTGGCGTAGACGATATCCGAACCCGCCTCCATATAGCTGCGGTGGATATCCATTGTCCACTCGGGCTTTTCTATGTTGATAAGCTCGGGAGTTTCACCCGGCTTCATGCCCTTTGCCTGGAGCATCGTTCCCATAGCTCCGTCAAGTATGATAAATTCCTTTGAATCAAGAAACGCTTTAAAATTCACAGCGTGTCCCTCTCTTTCTGAAAGCACATTGTCCCTTTAATAAACATGAAGCGCAGCCCCGTTTTCCACGCGGCAGCTCGCTGTCCGATATGCCGCAGACTGCGGTCACCGATTTTATCGGAGTGAGCATTCCCGAACGATTCACGCATATCCCAGCAAGCCGTCCTGCATTCAGAACGTCCAGCAGTTCACGCTGAATGGAAAGCGGGAGATCTCCATAGACGGGAGAAAACCGCCATGTTATGATC
>JBJFHQ010000196.1:0-12123 GCA_051893755.1 Oscillospiraceae bacterium | reverse complement strand
GTCGGCTTCCTCGTCGGTGCAGAACATTTTCAGTGCTTCGGCAAAATCGCAGGGATTCTCCATAAGCCGCTCTGTCACGCATTTCAGATCGTCAAGACATTCTGCCGTGCTGATTATGAAAAAACGGGTCCAGTAGACATGCTGTAACCACAGCAGCCGCATTTTGCAGAAGATCTCCCGACCTTCACATTCACATGGTCTGTTCATATAAAAACTCCTTTGTCAATAATTCGGGGCTTTATATCATCATATGAATATTCGGACCATTTGTTACATAAAAAGCTGTCTGTTCCCATATCGGAGCAGACAGCTTTTTTACTGTATTTTATTTCTTTGTGACCTTAGTTCCCTGACGGGTCTCCTCAACTATATATCCCAGCTCTGATATCCTGTCGCGTATGCTGTCGGCAAGGGCGAAATCCTTTGCCTTTCTTGCAGCCTTTCTCTGCTCAATAAGCTCTGCGATCTCCGCGGGGATATCCTCCTGCGCGTTCTCGCTTGCCTTAAGCTTTTCCGCTGCGGACAGCAGATTCAGAGAAAGCACCTTGTCAAACTCTCCGATAAGGGCAAGCTTGGTCTTTCCGCTCGTCTCCGATTTAAGCACGTCATACAGTGCAGTGAGTGCCTGTGCCGTGTTCAGGTCATTGTCCATGGCATCTGTGAAGCTCTTGTACAGTCTGTCATACTCTGCCCTATCGATATCGCCCTCGTCCTTTACGGCAGCTATCCTTGCGATGAGCTTCTTATAGGTTATGGCGGTATTGTCGAGGTTATCGTATGAGAACATCAGCGACTTTCTGTAATGAGAGCTCAGGCAGAACATACGGTAAACAATGGGGTCGTAGCCCTTTTCCTCCAGCAGCGATACTGTGAGGAACTCACCCTTTGACTTGCTCATCTTGCCGCCCTCGGTGTTGAGGTGATGCACATGGAACCAGTAATTGCACCATTTATGTCCCAGATAGGATTCACTCTGTGCTATCTCATTGGTGTGGTGAGGGAATGCGTTGTCGATGCCGCCGCAGTGAAGGTCCAGATATTCTCCCAGATACTTCATTGAAATGCAGGAGCACTCGATATGCCAGCCGGGATATCCCACACCCCAGGGACTATCCCACTTAAGCTCCTGATCGTCGAACTTGGACTTTGTGAACCACAGTACAAAATCCGCCTTATTGCGCTTGTTGCCGTCCTCTTCAACGCCTTCTCTTACACCGACTGCGAGGTCCTCCTCGGAAACGTCGCCGAAAACATAATATTTATCCAGCTTCGAGGTATCAAAGTAGATATTTCCTCCCGCCTGATAAGCATAGCCCTTTTCGAGCAGAGAGGTGATGACCTTGATAAAGTCATCAATGCAGCCGGTGGCAGGCTGAACGGTATCGGGGGTTTTGATGTTGAGCTTTGCGCAGTCTGCAAAGAATGCCTTGGTATAGAAATCGGCTATCTCCATAACGGTCTTGTGCTCGCGCTTTGCGCCTTTGAGCATCTTGTCATCGCCGGTATCGCCGTCGCTTGTGAGGTGTCCCACGTCGGTGATGTTCATTACTCGGTGAACGTCAAGTCCCGTAAAACGGAGGTATTTTTCAAGTACGTCCTCCATGATATAGCTGCGCAGATTTCCGATATGCGCATAATGGTAGACCGTGGGACCGCAGGTGTACATGCTGACCTTTCCCTCGGTGCGGGGGATAAAATCTTCCTTCTCATGGGAGAGTGAATTGTAAAGCTTCATAAAAATGATCCTTTCATTTATTTTTCCAGATTTTTAACTCGCTTTTCCAGATCATTGATCCTGACAAGCTGTCTGCACAGCTCCTGTGCAACGGGATCGGGAATGTGTATCTGATCAAGCTCATCGCAGGCGTTCACACGCTTGCCCTTTCTGCGGACAACTCTTGCAGGCACTCCCACTGCTGTACAGTCGGAGGGGATATTATTCAGAACTACCGCGTTTGCGGCGACCTTGACATTATCTCCGATAGTTATGGGACCCAGCACCTTTGCACCTGCGCCGACCATAACGTTATTTCCCAATGTGGGGTGACGCTTGCCCTTATCCTTGCCCGTTCCTCCGAGGGTAACTCCCTGATACAGCAGACAGTTATCACCTATTTCGGTAGTCTCTCCGATGACCACGCCCATTCCGTGATCAATGAACAGTCCCTTTCCGATCTTAGCTCCCGGGTGTATCTCGATGCCCGTGAAAAATCTTGCCAGCTGAGATACTATCCTTGCGAGGGTAAAAAGCTTTTCTGTATATAATTTATGAGAAACACGATAAGCAAGCACTGCATGAAGTCCCGAATAGGTCAGAACGATCTCGAACGCATTTCTTGCGGCAGGATCGCGCCGTTTTACAGACGCTATCTCCTCCCTGAACATTTCTGTCAAAGACTGCTTCACACTAACCTTCCTTTCGCAGTATATTTCAAAAGCAATGCGGTATATACTATATTATATGCCGATATGTAAAAACAGGTATTTTGTAAATACTATATAATTATATCACATCCCGCCCGAAATTGCAATAGATAATTTCAATATCGGAAATAATTCGCCGTGTTTTGAATATTTTTACAAAAAATCCGACTGTTTTTTGTCGGGTTTATTTTTTGTTAAAAAATAAGCGATAATTGCTTGCATTTTTGGTTTTGATGTTGTATAATAAATATATGGAAATATTTTGATCGAGTTTTTTAAGAATTTTTTGAATCGGAGTGTAGACCTTGAACAGAATAATAACGGTAGACCCCGAAAAATGCGTCGGCTGTCGGGTCTGTCTGAGGATTTGCCCTGTCGGCGACGCAAATATTGTAAAAGCGAACTCCGAAGGGAGATATGTGACCGATGTGGCTCCCGATAAATGTATCGCCTGCGGAGCCTGCATATCAGCCTGCACAAGAGACGCAAGATATTACTGCGATGATACCATTGCTTTCATGAATTACATAAAAAAGCACCGCGCAGCTCTTGTGGTCTCCCCTGCCATAAAAACCGCTTTTCCCGACAAGTGGAAGAAAATGCTCGGCTATTTTAAAGATCAGGGCGTCAGCGTATATGACGCTTCCTTCGGTGCGGATATAGCTGTCTGGGCTGCGCTTCGCGTTATTGAGCAGAATAAGACAGGGAATATCATTTCCGCAGACTGCCCTGCTGTTGTCAACTATATTTACATGTACAGACCTTCCCTTGCAAAGTATCTGTCTCCTGTATTCAGCCCCGAGATATGCGAGGCGGTCTATCTTCGGAATTATCTGCGCCGCGACGGAGCTATCGGCATACTTGTTCCCTGTACCGCCAAGATCTCGGAATTTGCCGACAATGAATATGCGGACTATACTCTTACCTTTGACAAGGTCGTGGAGTACTTCGACAGAAAACATATCAAAATAGGTAATGACTCTGCCGAGGACACCTCATATCCCTTCGACGACAAGGCGGGACAGTTCGGCACTGTATATTTCCGTCCGTCAGGAACAAAGGAGATAATGCGGTTGTATAATGAAAAGCTGAGAGTCTGTTCCTCTGCGGGCATGGAAAGAATATACCGCGAGCTTGACTGCTATGAGGATATCGAGGATGAACGCCGTCCTCAGCTGTTCAGCGCACTTTCCTGCAAAAACGGCTGCATTGGCGGAAATTCCGACTTCAGCGCTGTTTTTGACGATGATATGTATTCCTCCGAGGTACTGTACGAGTATCTGAAAAAGAAAAAAAGCAGCGTCCTGCGTGCAAACGATGACAAGCTGTTCAAGAAATTCGACGAGGTGCTCTCCCCCGACAGCTTTCTGCGGATATTGCCCGCTGCCAAGGACATCTCCGTTGTTTCAAAAGAAAGCACGGACAAGATAATGCAGAGAATGGGGCTGTCCGATGAGACAGGCTGCGGTGCATGCGGACGCGGCTCCTGCAGGAAAATGGCGGAGGCTGTCTGCAAGGGACTGGACATTCCCGAGGGCTGCGTAAAAAATTCCTGTAACTTTGCAAACGGACATGGCGGAGAAAACGATATCACCGAAAGGCTTGAGATTGTGGCAGCAGAGTGCAAAAGCTATTCCGACCGGCTTTTTGAAAATATTCTTTCAATGCGGGAAAAAATACAGATTATCAGCGGAGCAAACGTTGAGGTCGGCGATATGTGCGCGGCGATAATCACTCTGCTGGACAACCTAATAAATCTGACAAAGAAAAAGGACTACATGGACGAAAACGCCATAGCTTCCCTGACAGGCGTTCTCGAAAAGATATCCTCGGGGCTTCATCTGCTGGAGACCAACATCAAGAATACCTACAGGTCGTCTGAGGATATCGAGAGCATCATCACAGAGCTGACCGCACTTTCGGAAGAGCTTAACGTCACAGTTTACGACGCAAGCCGTGAGGACAAGTATGCGGAGTTTTAGATTAAAAAGCACAAAAACGGACCGCCCGAAAGCAGTCCGTTTTTTTGTATGTATCAGTAAGATCACATTCTGAAAATTTCGCCCTCAAGTGTAGGTGTGGCGGAAATTGCATTTGCCTCGTCGGTGTCGATGTGCATTGCTCTTGCGAACTTATCCGAAACACGGCAGACAACATCGCCTAAGATAGCGCTTCTGTCCTCGGTATCTACCTTTACGTAAACCACGTCCTTGTCCTTTACGCCCAGCTCTGCAGCATCTGCTGTGGTAAGGTGAATGTGGCGCTTTGCAACGATAACGCCCTCGTTGATGGTGATCTCGCCTGCAGGTCCCTTGATGGTGCAGCCTGCGGAGTTCTCGGTATCGCCGCTCTCTCTTACGGGAGCTGTGATGCCTATGGTACGTGCGTCAGTCTTGGAAAGCTCAACCTGAGTTGCTGCGCGGCAGGGTCCTAAGATAGAGCATTTCAGCGAGCCCTTGGGTCCTGCAACCTCGACCTTTTCCTCACAGGCATACTGTCCGGGCTGAGAAAGATCCTTCTTCTTTGTAAGCTCGTGTCCGGGTCCGAAAAGTGCCTCGAGATCTCTCTGCGTTACATGAACGTGTCTGGCAGAGGTTTCCACAATAAATTTCTGTGACATGGTTTATTTCCTCCAATTTAAAGGCAGCTTTATACTGTCATATTATTTTTACTTTCTAATTATAACCTTTTTAAACAAAAAAGTCAATAGTATTTGTCGGATTTTGTCTGACTTTAATAATATTCTTCGAAAAAAATATTTTATAAAAGCTTCAATAAAGTATTGACAAAATAATTAAAATTTGATAAAATATTATAGGCATACATACTGATATATGTGATAATTTTGTTATTTGATTTGCTTTTGTACTATACTCATGAAAGGAAATGTCGGCATATGCGTTCTAACCGCCGTTTGCAGCTGGTATATCCGGGATTTGTTTTCCGTGCTAAGATCAACTATAAAAATATTGCAAAGGGCAGGATCTGGGCAGAGGGTCCGATCTTCTGTGACGATTCCTATAACTATTACATCATCGAGAAGAACAGAGAAGACGATAACTATATCATGCGCAGCATCTTTACAGACGCTATCTGGACAGACACTTTCTTCAAAAGCGGAAACGGTGCCGATATCTTTGAAACGGATATCATAAGGCTCACCTGCTTTGACAAGGCTCCCGATTCCGACTCTGACTGCGAGGATAACAGCAATATAATCACTCATGACGAGAATTGTTCCCACCCTATTTTTTCATCGCCTCCGCTCAGCTCTAAAAAGGTATTTTCTGTCTGCGGAGTGGTGTGCTTTTACGGCGGGACTGCATGTATCAATTACTTTAATGCTCAGGACGGATTATATTACCTTACTCCCCTTTACTGCTTCTTTGAACCGACGGGCTTTCCTCCCGAAAATCTGGCGGTGGAGATAATCGGAAATTCTGTCGATAATCCCGATATCGCTGATAAGGTGTTCAGACAGGGTAATGTTCAGTCAAGAGTCTGACATTTTCTGTGGCTTAAACCTCATATTTATGTTAATTGCGCTGAAAAATAAGGTGCTTATTCATAATTTATTGTCCATTTATACAATTTTTTCGGCATGATGTTGACATGATTTCCAATTCATTGTATAATGTGTTTAAAATATAAATGAAAATATATGCAATTTAATGAATCTTTTCACAAATGCATATGATGATCAATCGGAGGATGAGATTATGGCAAAGTCAAATAAGACCGCAGCTAATGAGATCGCAAAAGAAACCACAGCTGTTGAAGCAGCTGCTGAGATCACAGCGGCAGCTGAAAAGCCCGTTGTAACCGAGGAAAAAGCTCCCGCAAAAAAGACCGCCAAGGCAAAGACTGCTGAAGCCCCCGTTTCTGAGCCTGTTCCCGAAGCACAGCCCGTAAAGAAAAGAAACTGCGGAAGAAAGCCTGCAGCTAAGAAAGCTGACCAGTCCTCCGCTGCTGAGGTTAATCCCGAGGAAAAGCCCGCAGCTAAGCGCACACGAAAGACTAAGGCTGCTGTTCCCGAACAGTCCGATTTCGATAAATTTGTTTCCGATGTCAAGAAAAAGACCGAAAAGGCTAAAGCTCCTGCTGATTTCGCTGCTCAGGTGGCAATTACAGGCAAGGTTGACGGTATCTTCTATGTAAAGGCTGAGAATGGCTCTGCTTATGCAGCAGGCTATAACTATGTGGGTGCAGATCTTTATGTTACCGCCGACAGCGAGACCTTTGCTGACCTTATGAGCGGTAAGACTGATTTCGATTCCGCAGTTTTGGGCGGAAAGATCACCTTTGAAGATGCTCCTCTCAGCACTGTCATCGCATTCAAAAAGGTCGTATTCTGATAATACATAAATGTACCATGGCGGATCGGGGTTTCTCGATCCGCTTTTTTAAATTATTTCGGATAGGATAGATCACATGAAACGCTCGGTTATCGGTATTGTCGCACATGTTGACTCGGGAAAAACAACTCTCTCGGAGGCTATGCTTTATATCTGCGGTGAAACGCGGAAAATAGGTCGGGTGGACGACGGAAACGCCTTCCTTGACAATTTTGACGTCGAACGCAGACGGGGCATCACCGTTTTTTCAAAGCAGGCTGTCCTCCATTACGGGGATACCGAATTTATTCTGCTGGATACTCCCGGACATATCGACTTTTCCTCGGAAACTGAAAGAACTTTTTCCGTACTTGACTGCGCTGTTATGGTAATAAGCGGCATCGACGGCGTCCAGAGCCACACGGAAACTCTCTGGCGGCTCCTTGACAGCTACAATATCCCTGTGTTCATCTTCGTGAACAAGACCGACATTACTCCCAAGTCCCACGACGAGCTTATGAACGACATTCACTCCCGTCTGGGCAGCAGATGCGTCTTTTTCGGCAAGGACAGACCCTCGGACGAGCTTTTCGAGGAGATAAGCCTCTGCGATGAAAATATTATGAATGAATATCTGGAAAATAATGCCGTAAGCTCCGACAGCATACGAAAAGCTGTTTCCGAGCGGAAAGTTTTCCCCGTGATGTTCGGTTCTGCGCTGAAGCTTGACGGAGTGACCGATTTTCTGGATATCCTGTCGGAATATATCCCCGAAAAAATTTACGGCAGCTCCTTCGGCGCAAAGGTCTACAAGATCACCGAGGACGGCGGCGTCAGACTTACTCATATGAAGATAACCGGCGGCTCTCTCGCAGTGCGTACTCCCATAGGCGACGAGAAAATCACCGCGCTGCGTGTTTATTCCGGTGAAAAGTATACCACCGTATCTTCCGCAGAATCGGGAATGGCTGTTGCAGCGGAGGGGCTCGCACACACCTATGCAGGGCAGGGTCTCGGTGCGGAAAAGGACGAAGCTGCGCCGCTTATCGAGCCTGTGCTCACCTACTGCGCGGAGATCACCGACAAGACTGATATCCACACCGCCCTTGAGTATTTCCGAAGGCTTGAAGAAGAGGACCCACAGCTCCATGTGATATGGAATGAACAAAATCAGGAGATACACGTCCGCATCATGGGCGAGATACAGCTGGAGATACTCACAGGCATACTCTCGGAGCGGTTCGGACTTCATGTGAGATTCACTCACGGCTCTATCTGCTACAAGGAAACTATCGGCAATACCGTGGAGGGTATGGGTCATTTTGAACCGCTGCGCCACTATGCGGAGGTACATTTAAAGCTGGAGCCTCTCCCCTGCGGCAGCGGTATAGTCTATGATACGAACTGCCGCGAGGACTATCTCAGCGGGAATTTTCAGAATCTTATCATATCGCAGCTTAAGGAAAAAGATCACATCGGCGCACTGACAGGCTCCCCTATAACCGATATGAAAATAACGCTTATCGGCGGAAGATCGCATGTCAAGCACACCGAGGGCGGAGATTTCCGTCAGGCAGCTTACCGTGCGTTAAGACAGGGACTTCGCTCTGCGGAAAAGGTGCTGCTTGAACCGTGGTACAGCTTTTGCATCGAGCTTCCGTCGGAAAATCTCGGACGAGCCTTGTCCGACATTCAGCAGATGAGCGGAAAGTTTTCTCCTCCCGATAATGTAAACGGAACGTCAATTATCGAAGGAACTGCACCCGTTTCCGAAATGCAGGGCTATCAGAAGGAGCTCATCGCCTATACAAAGGGAAAGGGACGTATTTCCTGCGTTCTTAAAGGATACTTCCCGTGCCACAACACCAACGAGGTCGTATCACGGATAGGCTACGACTGCGACAGCGATATCGCAAACACCGCCGATTCTGTGTTCTGCACTCACGGGGCGGGATATGTGGTGCCGTGGAATGAGGCTCCCGAAAAAATGCATCTGGGAAGCTGTCTGAATCCTCCGAAAAAAGAGAAATATACTGTGACAAGCGAACGCCTCAGCAGCTTCAAGGAACGCCTATACGACGACAAGGAGCTTATGGAGATATTCGAGCGCACCTACGGCAAAATAAAGCGTGACGACAGAACCAAAATGCGCAGGGACAAGCTCACCGAATATAAAAAACCGTCCAAGCCGATAATCCCTATGGGTGAGGAATATCTGCTGGTGGACGGGTATAATATCATTTTCTCATGGGAGAACCTGAAAAAGCTCGCCGAGGATAATCTGGACGCCGCAAGAGGCACGCTGATAAACCGTCTTTGCAGCTATCAGGGCTTTAAGGGCTGTCATCTTATACTTGTGTTCGACGCTTATCGGGTCAAGGGAGATCACCGTGAGGTAGAACAGCATCACAACATCACGGTAGTCTACACAAAGGAGGCAGAGACCGCCGATACCTATATTGAAAAAACAGCACATGATCTAAGCAAAGATCACCGTGTGAGAGTTGCCACCTCGGACAATCAGGAACAGATAATAATTCTCGGAAACGGCGCGCTTCGTGTTTCTGCAAGTGAATTTGAGCTTGAAGTGGAGTCCGTGGAAAAAGCAATAGCCTCATTTCTCGACAAGCCGCAGAAGCGGTTCACGGGAATTGATATAAAATGAATGAGGGAACGCCGAAAAGTCCGCTATATCATCAAAAAATATGCTGCCTGCAAAGCAAAGCTATACAGGCAGCATATTTTTGGGCAATTATTGCAGTTACACAGTTTATACTAATCCCCAATTAAAAAGTGTACAAAAAATCAAGCAAAATCTTAGATTTATGGATTTTGCGCAGATTTTTTGTCTACACTTTTATTGGGGATTAGTATTACTTATCGGACCCATCAATTTTGCAAAGCACCTATTCCCACCTGAAAAATTTAACACTAATAATACTACAGGTCACTGCAATTAACAGCATAATGATCACTGCACCTGTTACATCGCCGATCGGGAGTCCAAGTGCGGTATTTTTCAGTATCTTTATTCCCTGTGTCAATGGCAGAATATCCACTATTCTTTGCATTGACTCAGGCATTACTTCATATGGAAGAGTTGCACCCGAAAAAATAAGCATGGGAAAATATAATGCACTGGCAATTACTCCGGCAATTTTTGAGTCCTTTGCGATTCCTCCAACCATCATTCCTATACTGAACATAGAAATCATCACCAGCAGATAACCAAGCAAAAACGATCCGACACTTCCGCGCATTTTAAATCCAAAGAAACAAGTCGCTACCAAAAACAAACTGATTAAAGATGCCAAAGCATAGATCCCATACATCGCTACTTCTACGATCAAAACAAGACTTGGCTTTATCGGTGTTACTTGGTATCTTTTCAGAATCTGCTTCGAACGATAATCGGAGATCACAAGCGGCAATCCCATTACTCCGCCTGCACAGATAGCGATGCTGCATAATGCACCGAAGGATTGATCGAGGAAGCTGTACTCCGCCCCCTCAAAGGCGGGCTTTTGTCCAAACACCACACCCAGAATAATCAGCACAACGATCGGCATGATCACCGCAAAGATCAGCATATCCATTCCCCGAAGGCTCATTTTCAATTCATTCTTCAATAAAATTTTAAATGCTTTCATAGCTATCCTCCTCATCTGTATACCAAATGTACGCATCCTCAAATTGATTTTTTCCGCTTTCTGTTTTGGCTTCCTGAGTGGTTCCGTGAAATACCGTTTTACCTTTTTTCAAAATAAGTATTTCATCACAGAGTGCCTCGACCTCATCCATATAGTGAGAAGTCAGTAAAATGGATAATCCCTGCTTTTTCAGCTTCAACAAGATATTCCATACTTCTCTTCTTGCCCTTGCGTCCAAGCCTGTTGTAAGTTCATCTAAAAATACTACCTCGGGATCCGGTATCAGTGCAAGAACAATAAACAATCGCTGACGTTCTCCTCCGGACAGTTCCTTAACAAACGTTTTCTTTTTGTCTGCAATTCCAAAATCGTTTAACAGGTTTTCATAGTTTTGAGGCTTTCTGTAGACTGATGCTGTCATTTCGCATAGTTCTTCTACCTTAACAAGCTCCTGATATTTCGATTCCTGAAACTGGACTCCGACTCTCTCGAATAATTTTGTCCGTTCCTTTATCGGATCCATTTCCAATATTCTGACTTCTCCGTGATCCATTTTCCCGGTTCCCAGAATACACTCAATGGTACTGCTTTTTCCCGCACCATTTGCTCCAAGCAATCCGAACACTTCCCCTTTCCTTACCTGAAAGCTCAGATCGTCCACTGCGGCATGACCACCATACTTTTTTGTAAGGTTCTTTACGACTATTGCATTCATAGTTTTTCCTCCTTGATCGTTTATAAACGAATTATACCACCAAACAAAAGTCTGGTGGTATAGTGGAGGGTTTATTTTTTCATTTGTTTTAGTTCTTTAAGTATTGAGATGACTTCATAAGCATTTTGTATTGCGTTTTCAAGTGAATCTATCAACCTGTCGCAGGCAGAAATGATATCCTCCTCATCTTCGGGAGTGTTCAGTATGTTCAGGATATTATTTTTATTCATTCCGTCATCATACTTTTTAAGCATTCTCAGAATAGACGATAAAGAATAATTAGCACATCTGAGAGAGCGAATGATCTTCAGGCGATCCATATCATTTGAATCATACACCCTATATCCGTTCTGCTTTCGCTTTACAGTAAGCAGTCCATTCATTTCCCAATTACGGATTGTATCAATCGTTAGTCCTAATTCCTTCGCAGCCTGCGCCCTTCTATAAACGACATCATCCGCTTCGGGTCGCTGCAGATATAGTATTTCGCATATTTCGGCAGCCTCTTTCGCATTTTCCGTTTCTTGTTCTGCTATACGGATATATTCCCGGGTCAACTCTATTGCTTCATCAAACCGATTTTGAGCCGACAATTTCACAACGTTCACAATCCGATCCCGAAGTCCGGCTTGCAGCACTTCGATCTGAAGAGCTTTCCTTGCCAATTCAAACTGTTTGATATGAACATCGTTAAATACACGATAGCCATTCTTTTTTCGCTCCGGCTTTTGAATCAATCCCCATTCCTCATACAGCCTTACGGTATTCGGATGTAATCCCACTATTTTAGCTATCTGACCTGTAGAATAAGTAGTGATAGTGTGCTCTTTATTCATAATGACCTCAAAAAGATAAATCGGAACCTGACAATTTACGACTTGGCAGTTTTTCAATTCCATTATACCCCAAAGCAATATTAGAACCTGTCCACATAGGATATGCGTGCGGATTTTCGAGCATAATTTTGTTGCAGATAAGGCAAAAATGCGCAGGCGGGCTG
>JBJFHQ010000195.1:0-2638 GCA_051893755.1 Oscillospiraceae bacterium | reverse complement strand
AATTCTAAGCCGAAGCGCTGTCTTTGAATTCAAGACCGTTTCCGCTGAGGATATAATTCCTGCGGTAAACCGTGCTTTTCAGACCATGTCACAGGACCTCGGCATCAAGATAAGCGTGGCAAAGGGCGCTGCGGAGCATATCTCCCGAAGCTGCGGCGGAGATGTCCGCAAATCGGTGAGCTGCGCGGAGCTGTGCGTTCTCGGCGCGGAAAACAACGGTGAGGAAATTACCGTCACCCTCGAAGAGGCTAAGGAGCTGGCTCAGCGCAGCAACATGCACTACGACAGGGACGGCGACTCTCACTATGATATTCTGTCCGCACTGCAGAAATCCATTCGCGGCTCGGACGAAAATGCTGCGATACACTATGCGGCAAGGCTTATCGAATCGGGGGATATTATTTCCCTGTGCAGACGGCTGCTTGTTATCGCCGCAGAGGATATCGGTCTTGCCTACCCGCAGGCTATCCCTATCGTGAAGGCATGCGTTGACAGCGCTCTCCAGCTGGGACTGCCCGAGGCGCGTATCCCTCTTGCAAATGCGGTTATACTTCTTGCCACCGCTCCCAAGTCAAACTCTGCATATTTGGCGATAAACACCGCTCTGGAGGATATCCGCACCACCGAATGCGGCGATATCCCACGTCAGCTCCGGAACAAGCATTACGACGGCGAGGACGCTAAAGTCAAGGGACAGTTCTACAAATATCCCCATGATTATCCCAACCACTACGTTGAACAGCAATATCTCCCCGACCCTATCAAGGACAGGGTATACTACAAATACGGCGACAACAAGTCGGAACAGGCTGCTTATGCGTATAACTTCAAAATAAAAGGAAAATAATATCGGGCATGACCATTCCACGTCATAAAATCCGTACAGCGAGAATATACTTGTACAAATAATCGGTTTACATTACGTTGACCGTCAAATTTAAACGTGGGAAGGATCACAGCTATGAGAAAATTTTCCGTGAGCTCCGCTGCGGCGGCTATAACTCTCTGCTTCGGCATCGGCGTGATATGCTATGCGGTCAGCCGTATCGACACCGCCGTTTACGTCAACGCCGTCCCCGAGGACGAGACCGTTATCGTTCTCGACGCGGGACACGGCGGCATGGACGGAGGCTGCTCCACTGCGGACGGAATCCCCGAAAAGGGCATCAATCTTAACATCATGCTGACAGTCCGCGATATGGCGCAGATTTTCGGCTACACCACCGTTACCACCCGTGACAGCGATATGTCCATACATGACAGCGGCGTGGAGGGTATCCGTGCACAAAAAATATCCGACATGGAAAACCGTCTGGAAATTTTCAATAAATATCCCAATTCGGTCTGCGTTTCCATTCATCAGAACACCTACACCGACCCCCAGTTCAAGGGCGCGCAGATGTTCTATTCCTCGGCAAACTCCGAAAGCGCGCGGCTTGCCACATGCCTTCAGAATCTTTTCAGGGAGAATCTCCAGCCATACAATAACCGTGAGACAAAGCTCTGCGGCAGCGAGCTATACCTGTGCCATTTCTGCAATAATCCCGCTGTAATGGCGGAATGCGGATTCCTGTCCAATCCCGAGGAAGCGGCAATGCTCACCGATGAAGCCTATCAGCAGAAGACTGCCTTCACTATTTTTGAGGGCATAAATCAGTTTCTGACGCAGGGTAAATGATATGTAAAAAGTCCCGTAAACAGCGGGGCTTTTTGTATTATAAAAATCCTCTTGACAACACAGACTAAATGTATTATCATATAAATAGTACATTTGTTTCAGGAAAGGACAGAATTATGGATAAATTTGAACTTGTTTCCGATTACAAGCCCGCAGGCGATCAGCCTCAGGCTATCGAAAAGCTTGTGAACGGCATAAATTCGGGCATGCGTGAACAGACCCTCATGGGCGTTACCGGCTCCGGCAAGACCTTTACCATGGCAAGCGTTATCGCACAGCTCAACCGTCCCACTCTTGTGCTGGCTCACAACAAGACCCTTGCGGCGCAGCTCTGCTCCGAGTTCAAGGAGTTCTTCCCTCACAATGCTGTGGAGTATTTCGTCTCCTACTACGACTACTACCAGCCCGAGGCGTATATCCCCTCCACCGACTCATTCATCGAAAAGGACAGCGCCATCAACGACGAGATAGACAAGCTCCGCCATTCCGCCACCCTCGCACTTTCCGAGCGCAGAGATGTTATTATCGTGGCTTCCGTGTCCTGCATATACTCCCTCGGCTCCCCCGAGGATTATCGTACCAACGTCATTTCCCTGCGCACGGGTATGGAGCTTTCCCGTGAAGATCTGCTGGGCAGTCTGGTGGCTATCCAGTACGAGCGCAACGACGTGAATTTCGTCCGAAACAAGTTCCGTGTCCGCGGCGACGTAGTGGAGATATTCCCCGCAGGCTCCGCTGAAAATGCTATACGCGTGGAGTTTTTCGGCGACGAGATCGACCGTATTTCTGAAATTCAGGTGGTCACGGGAAATGTTATCGCCACGCTGTCACATACGGCGATATATCCCGCGTCCCACTATGTTTTTAACAAGGAAAAGATACACGCTGCCGCTGAAGAGATAGAATCCGAATTGAAGGAGCGCATAAAATATTTCAAGGACCACGATCAGCTCATCGAGG
>JBJFHQ010000194.1:0-12151 GCA_051893755.1 Oscillospiraceae bacterium | reverse complement strand
GCCAGACAGGTAGTGCTGTCCACTCCTCCGCTTACAAGTACAAGTGCTTTCATATAATTACTCCTTATTTTCAATTGTAAAACGCTCTTATCTGCAGCATGGGTTCGGTCTCGAATTTTCCTCTGAAGGTGGTGGAGACCGTTTTCGCAGAGGGCTTCTTTATGCCTCTCGCGGTCATGCAGCTGTGGTTTGCCTCGATACGCACTGCCACATCGGGAGAGCCTGCCGCCATGCTGATTATCTCCGCGATATCCGAGCCTAAGCGCTCCTGCAGCTGCAGACGCTTTGCCGCCATATCGGCGATCCGTGCGATCTTTGACAGTCCCAGCACCCGTCCATGGGGGATATATGCCACACTGACCTTCATATCGTACATCAGCGCCATATGATGCTCGCAGTAGGAGAACACCTCTATATCCTTAACCACCACCATATCGCCGTTTTCGGCACATTCAAAGGTCTTGCCGAACATCTCGGCTATCTCGGCATTTGTGTAGTTCATGCCCTCGAAGACCTCTTCGTACATTCTGGCAACCCGGTCGGGAGTTTCTTTCAGTCCCTCGCGGTCGGGGTCGTCTCCAAGAGCTTCAAGTATGCCTCTGATATGATATTCTATTTTTTCCTTGTCGATAGCCATTTTACACACCTCTTTTATTCGGGTCCCAGATGAATTTGTGGAGCTGCAGCTGGACTCTGCCTGACATCAGCTTCTTTTCAAGGATAAAGTCCACTATCTCAGCAGGCTCTATCCGTCCGAACACGGGACTGAATATCGTTTCGCATTTTTCGGACAGCTTATGCTCCGTGATGATATCATATGCCCGAAGCAGGTCTTCCTTGCTGCCGCAGACGAATTTCACGCAGTCCCCTCGCCGGAGAAGCTTAAAATTATCGGTATTCATATGCTGTTCCATGCCCGATGATGGCAGCTTGTAATCCATGGTAAATACGATGTTTTCTCCGCGCTGTGCGGCTATTTTGCTTAAGTCTGCGCTGCCGTTGGTCTCGATCTCGGTGCGCAGGTCCTTCTGCTTTGAAAGCAGCATACAGAGCTTGTCAAAGCCCTCCCGCAGCACAGGCTCGCCGCCTGTAAGCGTACAGCATTTTACTCCCGCAGATAAGATATATTCAAGTATCTCGTTTTCGGTCATTATCTCGGCATGGCAGTCCTCCCCCTGCGCCCACGCGGTATCGCAGTAGGAGCATTTCAGGTTACACCCTCTGAAGCGGATAAACACCGCAGGCTGACCTGCCCGCAGTCCCTCGCCGTTTATGCTTAAAAATTTCTCGGCAACATAAAATTCGGACATTTTCAAAAGTCCTCCGTGTACTCGGCGCAGTTATCGGGAGTTTCATAGACTGTCACCTTATGAACATCATACCCCTTTTCGGACATAAGCCCGAAAATATACGCCGCAAAATTTTCCGCCGTGGGACGAAATGACATAACGACAGTCCTGAAGCCCTCCTCCGACAGAGCCTTTTCCGTTGCGGGCTTCAATGTGTTTTCCTCATAGATAAGGGCATGATCGAGGCTGTCCGCAATTTCCCGCAGGTCATGCTTTAAATCACCGAAATCCGTCAACATTCCGCGGTGCTGTTCGTCGGTGCAGAGCTTATCTCCCTTTATTTCGGCTTCTATCTTCCAGCGGTGTCCGTGGATATTGCTGCATTTGCCGTTATATCCGTGTAAAAAATGGGCGCTGTCAAAGGAAGCCTCCGCTTTCAGTATATACATAAATTTTCTCCATAAACAAATCGGGCGCAGAAAGACTGCGCCCGCAAATATCATCGTGTGCAGTCCCGGTTTTGATTTTTACGCGCAGGAGGGTACAAATGAACTGCGCTGCTATAGGAATTAAATCAGATACAGCCGTGCGGCTTCAATATCAATTATTCTTCGTCCGCCTTGATAACTTCCGCTTCGGACTTCTCAACCTCTTCGGCAGGCTTTGCTCCGTTTGCAAGAACATCATCGCCTACCTGCTCCTTGGGAGTCTCGGGAGATACGGTCTTTGTTTTGAGGTCCTCGGGAAGAGAGCTTACAAAGCCTTCTATCTTGGTGAGCTTTACGGGAGTCACAAAGTCCATTCCGCCCTGACGAGCATTTCTGGAAGCAATGCCGTAAATATCGGAAGCAAGGTTATTGAGTGCAACGGTACGCTGAATGCGCTTGTTGTCGGACTTTACCACCTCGCGGAGAGATGTGCTGAAGGGGAAGGAGAACTTATTCTCGGGCAGTGAGCCTGCCATTTTAACTATCTCCGCACCTCTGTCGTTAAGGGCAAGTATCCTTCCGAATATGGGAGGAACTCTGAGATCCTCGGTCTTTACGCCGATAAGGGAATTGAGGATGATCCTGCGTACCCTTGCCTCGGGATAGCGCTTTGTCTTTATCATTGCGATGAGCTGATCGAGAGTTGCTGCGGAATGACCTGCCTGGAATATCCTGTTTTCAAGACCCTGACCTACACCTGCAGTGTCCTTAAGGTCATTGAGGGAAACTGTTCTCATGCGGTAAAGGATAGCTCTTTCAAGGTTATCGAACCAGCAGAGATTGCCCTTTTCGTCGTATTCGTTTACGGCATCAACGGTCTCCTTGGGAACGAATGCGGAGAAGTCCTCCTCGTCGTCGATAAGATTTCTGATATGTGTTGCGCTTGCATAGCCGTTGCTGGTGTCCTCGCCGTCATGGTCAGCGCCCTTTCTGGAAACGGTCACCATGTCCATATCGTCGATGCCCAGCGCCTTCATTGCCTTGATGTACTCAACAGCAAGGGTGTTGTTGGGAGTCTTGAGAAGCTCTGCGGTAAGAGGTCCGTACTTGTATGCAACAAGCTGAGAAACAGCCTCGGGATAGCTCATACCCTGCTCGAGAAGAGGCTTGAGATTTTCCTTTGTGGACACCTCGGCAACAGCCTCTGCGCAGCGCTTTAATTCCTCGATATTGCCGCACTCGCTGCCGAAGGAGATACCGTCCACACATCTTAAGGACTTGAGCATCATAACGCCGCAGCGTGCGAAATATTCTGCGCTTGCCAGAGAATACTGAACGGGCATCTCAACAACGAGGTCAACTCCGTTCTGAACAGCGATCTCGGCGCGCTTGAACTTGTCCATGATAGCAACGTCGCCTCTCTGAACGAAGTTTCCGCTCATGATAGCAACGATATGGTCAGCGCCTGTAATGCGCTTGGTCTCTTCGATCTGATAGATATGTCCGTTATGGAAGGGGTTATATTCGCAAATAATTCCGTATGTTTTCATTGATAAATGATCCTTTCTTATGATTACATAATCACACTGATACATAATATATTTTAATTCATTAAGAGCTAAAAAGTATGGATATTTTATGTATTTTTTCTGAATATATTGCAAATAGTGGCGTGGCAAAGCAGATAGCAAAACGAGCATATTTTTAATGATATTTTAATCCGATTTTTACCTTGGATTATTGACACTTCTTTTTGCATATGATATAATTATGCTAAAGAAACAAGAAACCGGTTTACATAAAAACGTTAATTGTTTCGGAAAGGAGTGAGATCATGGCTGCTGTTTGGTGGACGGTTGCTTTCATTGTATGCTTGATACTTGAAGCGGCAACCTTTTCACTTGTTACCATCTGGTTCGCCATAGGCGCTGTGGGCGGACTTGTCGCCGCACTTTTCGGCGCAGGTCTTTGGGTACAGCTTGCGGTATTCGTTGTCATTTCCGCTGTGATGCTGATATTCACCCGTCCTGCCGTAAAGAAGCTTATGCCGAACAAACCCGTACCTACAAACGCCGAGCTTGATATCGGAAAAACTGCCGAGGTCATCGAGACTATCAACAGCTTATCCGGCACGGGCCGCGTCAGACTGGACGGAGTGGACTGGTCGGCAAGGTCAGAGGACGGCTCCCTTATAGAAAAGGGCGCAAACGTAACTGTTACCGCTTCCGAATCAACAACACTTATCGTACGCAAAAAAACATGACCGAAAATTCGGGGAATTGGAGTTAAATTATGGAGTATTTTCTTATCGTTTTGATCATTATCGTGCTCATTATCATCATCTCGGGCATCAAGATCGTTCCGCAGGCGCAGATATACGTTGTTGAACGTCTCGGCGGCTACCGCGGCTCCCTCGGAACGGGCATGCACTATGTTATCCCCTTCATTGAAAGAATTGCCAAAAAGGTATCTATCAAGGAACAGGTCGTTGACTTCAAGCCTCAGCCTGTTATCACAAAGGATAACGTAACCATGCAGATCGACACCGTTGTATTCTTCCAGGTAGTGGACGCAAAGCAGTACACCTACGGCGTTGAGCGCCCCATGACCGCTATCGAGAATCTGTCCGCCACCACTCTCCGCAACATCATCGGCGAAATGGAGCTGGACGCTACTCTTACATCAAGAGACGTCATCAACACAAAGATCACCGCTATCCTCGATCAGGCTACCGACCGCTGGGGCATCAAGGTAAACCGCGTTGAGCTTAAGAACATCCTCCCTCCCAGAGAAATTCAGGACGCCATGGAAAAGCAGATGAAGGCTGAACGTGAGCGCCGTGAAAAGATACTTCAGGCAGAGGGTGAAAAGAAATCCCAGATACTCGTTGCAGAGGGTGAAAAGGAATCAGCTATCCTCCGCGCAGAGGCTGCCAAGGAATCCGCTATCTTAAAGGCTGAGGCCGTTAAGCAGCAGAAGATACTTGAGGCACAGGGTGAGGCAGAGTCTATCGAGCTGGTCCAGAAGGCTCTCGCAGACAGCATCGTAAAGCTGAACAATGCTAATCCTTCTCAGTCTGTTATCGCTATCAAGAGCCTCGAAGCCTTCGGAAAGGCTGCGGACGGCAAGGCTACCAAGATCATTATCCCCTCGGAGATTCAGGGGCTTGCAGGTCTTGCAACATCTGTAAAAGAGCTTGTTTCCTCCGACACAGATGTTAAGCTTGATGAACAGAAGTAATATCAGCATGATATAAACAGAATCACCCCCGTGAACACGCAAACGTTCACGGGGGCGATCTTTATGCGGAATATATTTTCATTATCTCCAAAGCGCAGCGTATGCCGTCCACCGCCGCGGACATTATCCCTCCAGCATAGCCTGCGCCCTCACCGCAGGGATATAATCCTCCGATACCAAGCGCACAGAGGTCATCTCCGCGGGTCATCCTTACGGGCGATGAAGTCCTCGTTTCGGGAGCCGTGAGCACCGCTCCCCTGTCGCCGAAGCAGCGCATTTTCCTCGAAAAAACGCCCAGTCCCTCTCTCATCATTCCTGTGATAAAGGACGGGAAAATATCATCCAGCTGTGCGGGGACCACTCCCAATGAATAGCTGGGCGCTACGCTTGCCCCGCTAAGAGAAGCCGCTCCGTCCAGAAATGCTCCCACGGTCGTGCCGGGCGCAGAATAGCTGCCCGTTGCTGCATATGCTCTGCGTTCGATAGCTGCGGCAAATTTTACGCCGTCAAGGGGCTTATTTCCGAAATCCTCGGGAGCTACCGACACCACCAGCGCAGAATTGGAATTTTCTCCGTCACGGGCAAACTCACTCATTCCGTTGGTTACGATAGTTTTTTCCTCGCTCTGGGAGGGCACCACATATCCTCCGGGACACATGCAGAAGGTATATACCGCCCTCGTGCCCTTACGATAGGAAAGCTGATACTCTCCCTCGGGCAGCATTGGGTCTCCCGCGTGGTCGCCGTAAAGGCTCTCGTTGACGCTCTGCCTTGTATGCTCTATTCTTGCGCCGCAGGAAAATGGCTTCGGCTCGATGATGATTCCCTTGTCAAGCAGCATTGAAAAGGTATCTCTTGCGCTGTGTCCCACAGCAGCCACTGCTGCGCAGACGGGTATCTCTTCATTATTCACAGTAACGGAAGCTATCCTCCCGTCACGAAGCCTTATATCCGTCACCTGCGCATCAAAGCGCACCTCTCCGCCCAGCTCGATTATCCTGCGGCGGATATTTTTTACGATACTTCGCAGCTTGTCCGTCCCGATATGAGGCTTCGCCTTTGTGAGTATCTCCTCGGGAGCGCCCATTTCCGCGAATATCTCAAGCACTCTGCGGCACAGCGGGTCGTGTATCCTTGTGGTAAGCTTGCCGTCGGAGAATGTCCCTGCGCCGCCTTCGCCGAACTGTACGTTTGATGCTCTGTCAAAGGCTCCGCCCTTCCAGAAGCCCTCCACCGCCGCAGTACGGCTGTCCACGTCCGCTCCCCTTTCGAGAACAATGGGCTTATAACCATACTCCGCCAGAGTCAGCGCCGCGAACATTCCCGCAGGTCCGAAGCCGATAACGGTAATACGTCCCTGCTGCTTCTTTTCGCCGAAAACAGGCTCGAAGCTGTGGTTTTCCACCTTGGAGCAGTCCTTGTTTTTCGCGCAGACTGCCCTTTCCATATCCTCGGGAAGCTCCGCCCACACCGACGATACCCTGTGGATATTATCCCGCTTACGCGCGTCCAGCGAGGTCTTATACACTCCAGCACGTATCACGTTTTTCCCGGCTATCCCCGCCTTTTTCAGCGCAGACGACACTATCGCACTGTCGGGCGTATCAAGGGGCGAGCTTATATTTGATATTATTACTGCCATATTTTTCTCCCTGTGATAAGTTATGACTCATCATCGGCGGTATTTGCGGGATTATCCTTTGCCACCGCTCTCACATAGACGTTCAGCGACGCAGAGCCTGCGTTTATCCACACCTTGTCGGTGCCCGAAATGGAGAACGTTGTGGGAACGATATACTCGCCCTCCTGATTGTTAAAATCGGAGTTCAGTATATCTATCTTGCAGGTGATATCCGTTGATGTGAGCGCGTCTATCTCATCCTCGGGACCTATGAAATAGGGCATCAGCGTGGATGTGATGAACTCGAAATCATACTGTGAGGGCTGGTTTACTATCTGGATATTCTTCTCCCTTATCGCCACAAGCTTTTTCTTCAGTCCTTCTTCGGGACATTTTACGGTAACTGTGCTAAGTCCCGAAAGATTCTCATAGCCCTCGGGCAGGTCGATATTAAAGGTAAAGGTTGAGCCGATATCGACCTCGCGCATGTTTATCGTTCCGATATTGATGCCCGATATATCCTTTATCTTGTCGGTGGGTGCTGCGATATCCAGTGCCTCAGCAGACATGGTGAGCTGCGATTTGAAATACTCCGTATCGAAGCCGTCGGGAGCATTCACCACGCTGACCTCCAGAGGAAGGGTCTGACGGACGAACACGGGTATCTGCACCGTGAAGTTCGTGCGGCTGAGACTGAGGCTGCCGTCTGCATTGGATATCTTCACATTGTTGTTATAGAGGGTGATATCTCCCGAATTGAACTCGTAGGAGGACGACAGGGTAAGCGGCTCCGCGGAAGAAACAGTTACCACTACGTCGGTGATAGACTCCACCTGTTCCTCGGGACCTGTTACGGATATGGTATTCGCCGATACGAAAATAGGCTCCTTGGTCATATAACCGTCTGCAACGGAAATGCTGCTGTCGATATCGGCTGTGACGGTGAATTCCTTTGTCACTATCTTGTCTATCTTCACCATAACGGTGGCGGGGACGATCTTATCCACGGTAAATTCCTTGCCCGAATCGTCCACCACCTCAAGGGGAAGAAGATATTCTCCCGGAGATGTTACGCTGGACGTATCCACGTTCAGCGATATGCTTTCCGAATCAAAATTACCTATCTGACGTCTCTCGCCCGTGATATATACCGAAGCCGTGGTCTCATCGTCGGAGAGCTGCACCCGCAGAGAATTTGCCTCGGCATAGGTACCCTCCATATTGATAGTAATGGGAACATTGTACAGAGGCTTGCTTATGGTGGGGTAAACGCTTATCGAGATGACGAACCATATTATTATCGCCAGTCCGATAGACAGGAGCTTGGTCGAGGTATCGGTGCGTATGAGCTTGTTGAATTTCGTTTTAAGTGTATTTATATTGATATTTAACATAAAATAAAACCGCTCCTTTATTCCTCGTCCTCGGATTTTCTGAATCTGCTCTTAGGAGCCCTGCGCACCTTTGGCTGCTTGGGCTTATTGGAGGACTGATTTCTTGCGATCTTATCGTTGAGTATCCTGTCGCGGAGATACTTTTTCAGGCTGTCTCGGTCAAAGCCTCTGTTAAGCTCGCCGTTTTCCGCAACGGATATGAAGCCCGTCTCCTCAGAAACCACAACGATCACAGCGTCGGAGTTTTCACTCATGCCTATCGCCGCACGATGACGGGAGCCTAATTTTTTATCTATGCGTTCCTCGTTCTGGGGCTTTGGCAGGAAGCAGCCCGCAGCGATGACCATGCCGTTTCGGATAATTGCTGCGCCGTCATGGAGAGGCGTTTTCGGGAAGAATATTGTGCCGAAAAGCTCCTTGCTGGGGACTGCATTGATTATAGTACCGTTGTCTATCTGCTCACCCAGCTTGGTATCCATTTCAATGACGATAAGAGCGCCTGTGGTGGTGGAGGACAGGTCATCGCATGCCTCGCATATCGCATCGATAGCGGTGTTCCATTTAGCCACCGCATCGTTTGCGGCATCTCCTCCAAAGCCTGCTATTTTTGTCATGTTGGTATGACCCAGCTTTTCAAGAGTACGTCTCAGCTCGGGCTGGAACAGCACGATTATGGCAAAAAGTCCCACCTCCATGACCGTTTTCAGCAGGAAGGACATCGCCTTCATCTGTAAAGCAATTGCGAGAAGATATATCACCGCAATAACGATGACGCCTTTGATAAGTCCTCCCGCACGGCTCTCCTTCATAAAGTTTATCGACTTGTAAAGCAGATAGGAAAGCACCATGATATCCAGCACATCATAAAAAGTGATGGGCAGGATACTGGCTATGGTACTGCCTATTTCGTATAAATAATCCATTCTCTGTCAGCTCCGTTCTTTATTTCACACCATTTATTACCGCGTTTTTACAGATACAATAATATTATAGCATATCCGTTTTTCTTTTTCAATAGCGGCGGACGATAATTTTTGATTATTGTTTTACCCGCTGTCTGTCAAAGGATTTCATGCCTGTAAATTGTCAAAATGCCGCCAAAAATATGGCATTATATTGTGAAATGTTGATGAAAATTTCTTTTTTTTCAAAAAACCCCTTGACAAAGCGGAAATGGGGTGTATAATATAATTAGCACTCAAAGAGAAAGAGTGCTAACACATAAAGCTAAAGAGTGCTATCAAAAGGAGGGCAGGCAGATGCCGGATGACAGAAAGCTGAAAATTTTGGCTGCTGTTATAAATGAATATATCCTGACAGGCGAGCCTGTCGGTTCAAAAACAATAGCGGCAATGCCCGATATAAACGTTTCGGCGGCAACTATCCGAAACGATATGGCTCTTCTTGAGGAACTTGGGTTTCTTGTACAGCCTCATACGTCGGCGGGAAGGATACCTACCTTCAGCGGCTTCAAGCTCTACATCGAAAAGCTGATGCCTGAAAGAGCCCTCACTGACGAGGAAAAAAAACGGCTCGACAAGGCTCTCGACGAGGTGGAGATACCTACCGAGACCGCACTTGTGGAATCCGCGTCAAAGGCGCTTTCCGAAATAACGAGCTGCGCTGTGGTATCGTCCAATGTTTCGCCGAAATTCTCGGTCATAACAAAGGTCGAGGTCGTGCCGACGGGCAAGCGAATGTACGTCCTGCTGATGATAACCTCATCGGGAAACATCAAAAACAAGCTCTGCCGACTGGAATTTGACCTGTCAAACGAACAGCTTGAGTATTTCTCCAACTATATCTCGGAAAATTTGAGCGGCATATCCGTTGACAGCCTTTCCGATGAAATGCTGGAAAAGCTCTCCGAGGCAATGGGCGCGTATATGATGTCCCTTACCCCCCTTATCAAGGCGGTAGGCGATCTGGTCAGCGATTTCAGAGAGCACGATGTCAAGCTCAGCGGCGAGAAAAATCTTCTCGCGAGAACAGACGTCAGCACCGACGAGGTCATACGTTTCATTGAACAGAAAAACGAGCTCTCCGAGCTGCTTCAGGACAGCTTCGGCGGACTGCAGGTACTGTTCGCCGATGACGGGAATTTCATCGTCAACAATTCAAGCGTGATAATGTCCCCTATCAAAAAGGACGGCAAAAATGCAGGTTCACTTGGAATAATCGGGCCGCTGCGGCTGGATTACGCCAAGTATATACCATATATTAAATATCTGACGGGGAGAATTACCGAAATAATTTCCGATTCGGACGACGAGCCGAACGATAAGCTCGGTAAATTGCCCTCGGACGATCTGTGAAAGGAGAAGACAGATGAGCGATAAAGAGGAAAAGGAAGAGCTGACAGCAGAAGGCGGACAGGATAACGCTGAGGAAGATATCTCCCTCGACAGCACCGCCGCAGAAAACCCCGAAGAGCCTTCGGAAGCAATATCCGACGAGGACGCCGCAGAGGAAGCTCCCGAGGAAAAATCAGATCCTAAGGACGAAGAAATCGAGGCTCTTAAAAAGCAGCTTGCAGATGAACAGGAAAAATATAAGCGGCTTGACGCGGAATATTACAACTACCGCAACCGCTCCCTGAAGGAAAAACAGGATGCAGCTACAGATGCGACCTCACGGACAGTAAGCGAGATCCTTTCGGTCATTGACAACTTTGAAAGGGCGCTGGCAGCAGAGACCTCAGACGAGGCTTACAAGAAGGGCGTTGAAATGATCTTCAATCAGTTCAATGATATCATCAGAAAGCTGGGCGTCGAGGAGATCGAAGCTCTGAACTGTCCCTTCGACCCGAATGTCCACCATGCGGTAAATCAGGTGGAGGACGAAAACTTCGGAGAAAACACCGTATGCAATGTGTTTCAGAAGGGCTATAAGCTGGGTAACAAGGTTATCCGCTGTGCAATGGTTTCGGTCGCGAATCCGTAAACGTCCGCCCGCAGGAAAATAAGATTTCACTTCACATTATGAAAGGAAGATTTATATGTCAAAGATCATAGGTATTGACCTTGGTACAACTAATTCATGCGTAGCCGTTATGGAAGGCGGCAGCCCCGTCGTTATCGCAAACTCAGAGGGTGCAAGAACTACTCCCTCCGTTGTGGGCTTTACAAAGACAGGCGAAAGACTTGTAGGTCAGGTGGCTAAGCGTCAGGCAGTTACCAACGCAGACAGAACTATTTCCTCTATCAAGAGACACATGGGCGAGGATTATAAGGTAGACATCGACGGAAAGAAGTATACTCCTCAGGAAATTTCCGCTATGATACTCCAGAAGCTTAAGGCAGATGCCGAGGCTTACATCGGCGAGCCTGTTACAGAGGCTGTTATCACCGTTCCCGCTTACTTTACCGACGCTCAGCGTCAGGCAACCAAGGACGCAGGTCAGATCGCAGGCCTTAACGTCAAGAGAATAATCAACGAGCCTACAGCCGCTGCTTTCTCCTACGGCATCGACAAGGAAGAGGACCAGACCGTTATGGTTTATGACCTCGGCGGCGGTACCTTCGATGTATCTATCATCGAAATGGGCGACGGAATCACCGATGTTCAGGCAACTGCCGGAAACAATCACCTCGGCGGCGATGACTTCGACCAGAGGATCATCGACTGGATGCTCAGCGAATTCAAGAGAGTTGAGGGCATCGACCTCAGCGGCGACAAGATGGCTATGCAGAGACTTAAGGAAGCTGCTGAAAAGTCCAAGATCGAGCTTTCCTCCACAACTACCTCCGCTATCAATCTGCCCTATATCACCGCAGATGCAACAGGTCCCAAGCACCTGGAAATGACCCTTACTCAGGCTAAGTTCAACGAGCTCACCTCAGACCTCGTTCAGGCTACAATGGGCCCCGTTAAGCAGGCTCTCTCAGACGCAGGCTTAAAGCCCTCCGATATCAGCAAGGTGCTCATGGTCGGCGGTTCTTCGAGAATCCCCGCAGTAAGCGAGGCTGTAAAGAAGTTCATGGGTCAGGAGCCCTTCAAGGGCATCAACCCCGATGAGTGCGTTGCTATCGGCGCAGCTCTCCAGGGCGGCGTATTAAAGGGCGATGTTACGGGCGTTGTTCTTCGTGATGTAACTCCTCTGTCCCTCGGCATCGAGACCGCAGGCGGCGTTTGCACAAAGATGATCGAAAGAAACAAGGCTATTCCTATAAAGCACTC
>JBJFHQ010000193.1:0-12163 GCA_051893755.1 Oscillospiraceae bacterium | reverse complement strand
ACGGTGGTGTGAGAGGTCGGCTGCTCAATTAATGGGCAGCCTCCTACTCGATTGAGAGCTGCTCAGGAAGCTGCGTTCAGCGGCAGACATTCATCCAGACCCGCATCTCATTTTCGCCGCGGTTCCCCCATGTGTAGTAGGGAACGGCAATAGCCTCACAGGACGCTGACTGTTCGGGCTCGCTTGTGTAAAGCCCGCCGCAGTCTTTGATACGCTCTGCTTTTGCCTTAAGCTTCACGGTGCCGCCAAGAAGGTCAGGGTCATATCCGCAGACCTCGGGAGCAAGGCTTCTGTCGATACGAAGCTCGCTTACCCTGCCATTATCGACTCCCTCAAAGCAGTAGACCAGCGGTCCCCGCATGAGCGCAGTCATTCCCGCAAGTCTCGGGACCTTGCATGAGGCTCTTACAAATCTCGGTGTTCCGTCAAGGATAAGCTCGATTTCTGCATTTTCTGCGATATCAATGTACACATAACCGTTCTCGGGAGCCTGTGAATGAGCTGCTCCGTTTACGGTGATACCGAAGCTTTTGCTCCATGCGGGGATACGGACAGCCAGTTTTCCGCTGCCTGTGACCTTATACTTTACGGTCATATCGTAGGGGTAATCTGTGGTACATTCCAGAGCCATGCCGTTTGCAAAGTGAACGCTGCCTGCTGCGAACATGTGACAGTATGCCGTATCGGCATTTTCGCCGTAAGCATAAGTGCCTATCGAGCCTATCAGTCTTGCCGCATTCGGAGGACAGCATGCGCAGGCATACCATTTCGGACGAACGGGAAGATCGTGAGTGTGAGTGCGTGCTACTCCCGAGATGCCCGGGTCTATCTCAAGGGGATTTACATAAAAGAATCGTTTTCCGTCCAGCTGCATTCCCGCAAGTACGGTATTGTAGAACGCAAGCTCCATGATATCGCCGTATTCGCCCTTTATCTCGTTTTCAAGCATTCTGCCCGCAAAGAACATAAGTCCTATCGAAGCGCAGGTCTCGGCATATGCGGTATCGGACGGGAGGTCGTAATCTACGGTAAAGGCTTCGCCCAGAACAGTGGAGCCTATGCCGCCTGTGATGTACATTTTCTTGTGGACGATGTTGTCCCATAAACGGCGGCAGGCTTCCAGAAGCTCGCTGTCGTCGGTCTCCGATGCAAGGTCTGCCATTCCCGTGTAAAGGTAGACTGCACGCACCGCATGACCTGTAGCCTCGGACTGCTCACGGACAGGCTTTCCGCTCTGCCGATAATCGTTGTCCCAAGGGTCGCAGCCCCATACGGTCCAGTCTCTTTTCTCCGCTTCATGGGCATAGAATGACGGGTCCGTGCCGCGCTCGTTGATAAAGCGTTTGCACAGTTCAAGAAAACGTTCATTCCCCGTGAGTCGGTACAGCTTCATAAGTGCCAGCTCGATCTCGGGGTGACCGGGACAGCCCCTGACATTCTGTGCAACAAATCTGTCGTAGATGCACTCTGCATTTTTTGAAGCAATGTCCAGCAGCTTCCGCTTGCCTGTAGCCTCATAATATGCGCAGGCAGCCTCGATCATGTGACCGGAACAGTACAGCTCATGTCCCTCCAGCAGATTTGTCCAGCGCTTGTCGGTGTCCTTTATAGTGTAGTACGTGTTCAGATAGCCGTCCTTGTCCTGTGCGGCGGCTATCAGGTCGATAAGCTCGTCCGCCTGTTTTTTGAGGGCTTCGTCGGGCTTTGCCGCAAGAGCGTATGCCGCTGCTTCCAGCCATTTTGCGGCATCGCTGTCCTGAAATACCATGCCGTAAAAGCCGTCTGCCGTGTCCTCGCCGCGGAGAGCCTTACCTGCATTTATAAAGTTTGCGGCAACATGGCTTTTTTCGGTATCGGGAGCCTTATCCCACAAAACGCTGTGCTGATAGGGGATAACGGTATCGCGGACAAGCTGCTGATATTTTCCGATAAAGCCCGATGCCTTGTATGCGGTCACGGGTAACTGAGTCTGGATCTTCATATATATCCTCCTTTTTGAAAAGTGGTTGACATCTGTTTATATATGTATTATAATATTAATATCGCCTAATTTGAATGGAGAGATATATTGTTTATATGGAAAATAATATTAACAGCATATCAATTGATATACTGAATCTTCCGAACGTCACAGACTGCGATATCCTCACTGCTTCGGAGAATTTTTATCATATGGACAGGACTGCGGATTTCAATGTGCTCATCTGCGTTACCGACGGAATAATGTATGTGACCGAGGACGGACACGACTATGAGATATCGGCGGGAGAACTGCTTTTCCTGCACAGCGGGGTGCGGCATTTCGGAAAGCGGGAGACTCTCCGCGGAACAAGCTGGATATATGCGCATTTTTATCTGCGGGACGGTGAGCAGGACAGTGATGATAGGCTGATGCTGCCGAAAAAGCTGTACGGTCTCGGAGGAAGTGTCCATGAGGACAGGTTGTATGAGCTGTGCAGACTGTTTCACAGCTCGGAGCCGCTGAAAAAATATCGGGTGAATGCGTTGTTTTATGAGCTG
Organism: Oscillospiraceae bacterium; assembly: GCA_051893755.1. Taxonomy (GTDB): domain Bacteria; phylum Bacillota; class Clostridia; order Oscillospirales; family Ruminococcaceae; genus RGIG4694. The sequence goes on along the minus strand of JBJFHQ010000193.1, from coordinate 9,643 downwards.
CTTGTCGGTATAGGCTCGGAAAAGCTGCCCCGGCGGGAGAGCGTTTCCGATAAGATATGCGCATATCTGGACACGCAGACGGACAAGTCCTTTACAAAGGAGCTTGTAGAGAAGAGATTTTTTCTGAGCTACAGTCACATGGCGGCGGAGTTCAGAAAAGAAAAGGGAATGTCAATGGGAGAGTATCACAATTTTGCCAGAATGAAAAAGGCATGTCATCTTCTGCGCTCTACTCTGATGCCGATAGGGGAGATCGCTGAAAAGCTCGGTTTTGCGGACATGCTTTATTTCAGCAGGAAATTCCATGCCTTTGCCGGAGTGTCGCCCACCGACTACAGAAAGCAGTCACAGAGGGAGTACTGATATGCGTCTTTTTGACGTGAACATTCAAATCTGCATTTTTGATTCGATTTTTTAAGGCAGCACTGCACAAGCTCTGTGCAGTGCTGCCTTAGTTTGATCGACTATTGACGATTATTGCGCTGACACGCTTTTTGGTTATCGGTGCAGGGATATGGGGTGGGCTGACTATTTCATATCTGCCACATGTCCGTCTTCAAGGAATACGGTGCGTGTGCCGTATCCTGCACATTCGGGGGAATGTGTCACCTGAAGGATAGTTATGCCCTTTTCTTTGTTGATCTTTGTGAAAAGCTGCATTATGTCTGTGGTCATATGTGTGTCAAGATTTCCGGTAGGCTCGTCGGCGAGTATCAGCTCGGGTTCTCCCATTATTGCTCTGGCGATAGCGACTCTCTGCTGCTGACCACCCGAAAGCTGCGAAGGCATTGCCTTGCGCTTGTCGGACAGACCTGTAAGTTCAAGTATTTCATCAAGGCGGTCTTTAAGCTCGCTGCGTTTTTTGCCCCGCACGTTAAGGGGCAGCATTATATTATCGGCTACCGAAAGATTCTGCACAAGATTATAGAACTGAAAAATAAAGCCTATCTTTTCCAGCCGCAGCTTTGAAAGCTGCTTTTCCTTCATAACGGAAATATCTTCTCCGCATAATTCGATAGTGCCGTCAAAATCTCTGTCAAGACCTCCGATAAGATACAGCATAGTTGATTTTCCGCTTCCCGACGCTCCCATAAGCGATACAAATTCTCCCTTTTCGACGGAAAAGCTGAGCCCGTCCAGAACACGTGCGGCAGCATCACCCTTGCCGAACTGTTTCGATACATTTTTTACATCTATGACTCTCATACCTGTTTCTCCTTTATCATTCATATTTGAGCTGTTCGGAAAGCTTCATTTTTCTCAGCGACTTGTAGGGGAACAATACCGTAAGCGAGAATACGATAAGCAGTATCACCGTAAGTCCAAGAAGCTCGGGTATATCAAATACAAGGGGCAGCTGTGTTCCTGTGCTGTACATTATTGCTTTTATCGGCAGCGAAAGCAGCATTCCCAGCGGCACCGAAACGATTATCGGCAGTATACTTGAAATGACAGTTTCAATAAGCAGCATTTTTTTCAGCCGGCCCTTCGTCATTGCAACAGACAGCAGCACCGCATTTTCACGCTTTCTGCTTTCAAAGCCGATAAGCTGATTGCTCACAACGCCCACGAATGTAAGAGCAAGTCCGATAGAACCGAGCATTTTTATCATCATGGCTTCGCTTGCATTTTCATTTTTCATCTGCTCCAGATAAGCCTCATAGGTTTTTACCTCGTCAACTGTTCCGGAGGAATATTTGCTTATGGAGTCTGTTATTTTGCCTGCATAGCCCTCTTCGCAGCGGACAAGAATATACATCGGAGTATCGGAATTGCAGGCAATATAGTTTTCACGGCTCAGCATAATGCCCTTTCCTGTGGGGTCGAAATAGACTGTGTTGATATATCCGGAAAGCTTCAGCTTCAGCCTGACAGGTATAAAGCTGTCGCTGTTGATGTTAAGCTCAACGGTATCACCGAGCTGTATCCCTGTTTCTTCCGCAAATATCCTGCTGCAGTAGAATTCGTCATTGCTTATGGCATCGGGTGGCATACCCTCAATGGAGACAAACTGTCTTGTGCCTTCTTCGGGCTCGTAGTCATCGCCGAAGACCGCGGCATTTTTTATCTCCTTTCCGTTTACCTCCAGATAAGAATATGGCATATAATAAACATTTTCGGTGGAAGTAACGCCCTCCAGATCATCAACATAATCGTAAAGATAATCAAGTGAGCTTGTTCCGATCATTACGATGTCGGTATCAAAGCTTTCGCCCGAAAAGAGCCCGTATAGCGAATCGGAAAAAATGAAAAGCAGCATGCATATGCTTGAGGCTGCGGCAATAAGTGCACTGCTTGCTATCGTGCTCTTTTTTGTGCCTGCTTCCGCTGCGGCAAGTCTTGCAGCAGGCATTCCCGCTTTTTCAAAAATTCTTTCAAATGCTCTTGCTCCATATACCGAAATATACGGAAACAGAAGATATACTCCCAGTACCAGTCCGATAAAGCAGATTATCGAAGCAGCACCCCGATCTTTTACAAATACAAGGATAATTCCTGTCACAAGAGCAATTATCCCGATAACGGTTTTTGCTTTGGAAAATCTGAACTCGGTATCCTTGTTGAGAAATATTATGTCACGGATAGCCGTTCGGCTTGCGGCAGCTATCTCCTTGATAGTGCAGGCACTTTCAAGAAGAACTGCGCCGATGATAACGGCGAGCTTTACCCCTGCGCTCATTGCTCCGAAATCAAGTGAATCGGTATTGCTGACGAACATCGTATTCAGCAGCGGGAGCCGTATAGCTTCATAAACGATGATCCCGGGAACGCTTCCCAAAAGCGCATAGAAAATATTTTCAAGCATAAGAATAAATGCCGTCCTGCGCTGAGAAACGCCGAGACTGCGCAGCGTTCCCACAACTGCCATTCTCTCGTTCATTATTCTTTCGGCGACCGTCACCGTAATGATGATGACCACCAGCAGACACACTGCAAACAATGTGTAAAAAATAATTGATACCTGATTTACCGCTTCGTCGATATCCTCGTTGTATCTTATGTTCAGGACTTCGGATTCGGGGTAACGCTCCTTAAGGTATTCCTCAGCAATATCGGCATCACTGTCATTGGTAAAATCAATAAGTGCCTGAAGATAGCTTGTTTCTCCGCCGGTAAGCCGTTCCATGCCTTCGGGGCTTATTATGCAGATATTTCTGCCATTGACTATGCCGCCTCTTTCAATAAGCAGCTTTACGGTAAATTCCTGCTTTTCACCCAATTCGTCGTAAAATTCTATGGTATCTCCCACCGAATATCCCAGCAGCTCCGCAAGCTCGGAGGTCATGGCAGTTTCGTCCTCCGTAAGCTCCATTTCAGTCAGCAGCACATTCATCTCATGAGCTTTTTTCAGATCTGTTGTCATTACAGTTACATCGGTCTCTATTGCATAGCTGTACATCTGCGGGTCACGCCTATAAAATGGTGTAAAGCTGTTTGAGATAAGCAGATGACGATTTTCGGGCAGTTCACTTAACATTTCCTCGTCGATGTTTGTGAGATTGATAAATTCCATATCGGTGCTGCCCACAAAGCTGCCGAAATAATTTGAAAAAAGTCTTTGAACGCTTCCCGTCATATCAAGACAGAGCGACGCGGAGATAGAGCAGAGAAATATGCAGAGCGTCAGCAGGAAGGTCCTTTCGGGACGTTTAAAAATATTTTTTATTGTATGCTTTAATATGATACCCATGTCGTTTTATCCCCCATTCATCACCATCTGCTCACTCTGTTTTCGGGAGCGATATACATTCCGTCGCCCTCCTTGACATCATAAAGCCTGTAAAAATCATCACAGGAGGATACTACGGCGTTCACTCTTACCGAAGCAGGACTATGTACATCATATCTGAGTGCTTCAAGTGCGGAGATATCCTTTTCCAGAGTACACCACAGGGCAGCATAGCTTTCAAGCACTTCCTTCTTTTCCGCATCACTTGAAAATGCGGACATAACACATTCCACTCCGCCAAGGTCGGCGAAATTCTCGCCGAGAGTGTATTCTCCGTCAACGTGGTAAACGTCCATGATAGTGAAGCTGCTGTAATAATCTTCTGTAAGGCGCATTTTTTCCTCAAAGGCAAGCTTGTCTGCCTCGGGGAGCCAGTCGGGGTCGTAATTTCCGTCTGCATCAAAAGCAATGCAGTCGGAATCAAATGCATGTGACATCTCATGAGCGATGATCGTGCCGAGAGAGCCGTAATTAGCGGCTTCTGAACGTTCCATATCAAAAAATGGCGGAAGAGTTATACCCATTGGTATGGTGATAGTATTGTTTGTGTTATAGCAGGCGTTTACTGTCTGGGGAGGCATTCCCATTATATCGGAGCTGTATTTTTCGCCGATGTGTGACATGTTTTCTTTTACCGAATCCGCATTGACGTTGATGATAGTCTGAAGCAGATCGGTGCCGATAAGCTTTGCTCTGTCAGCATTATCGGAGTCGTAAACAGGAGCGCCTATGACAAATTTAAGATTGCCCAGCTTTTTCCGGAGCAATGCACGCGTGTCCTCGGAAAGCCACTCTGCATTGCCGATAAGGTCATAATAGGAAGCACGCAGCTCCTCGCACATGCTGTTCACAGCTTCAAGAACGGCTTCATCGGTGTATCTTTTCGTATAGGCTTCGCCGATAATGTCGTAAAAGCGGCTGTTCATTTCAGAAATAATAAGCTTTTCACGGCTGCCCTTTGGTATTGTATAATATTTGTCCCGCATATTCTTCATGCTGTCGGGCAGAAAATATCCGTATTGAGAAGCAAAGGAAGCCTTTGCGATATCCTTCAGAGCAGTAAGATTATCTTCGGTAAGCACGGCGTTTACAGCTTCAAGCTGTTTCTTGTCAAGGGTATAATAAACATCGGGAAGCGTTTTTGCCCCAATTTCCTTCATATACTCCGAAAAATCAAAGCTTGTGAAGATGCTGTCCATTTCTTCTGCTGATACTTCCGTGATATATTTAATGGGCAGACTTTCTTTGAGCACCCCCATATCGGTGCCCCGCGCCACGTCCATAATAATATTGACCATAGCCTCGGCGCGTTCCTCCGTGACATTTTTGTCAGCGCCGAGTGCTTTCAGAAAGCTTTCGTTATATGATTTTACCCCTAATGCAGCGGAGGTCTTTGTTGTCATATCCTCAAAGCCGTACATATTATACACATTGGTGATACCCGACACATATACGCCGTAATTTTCTGCGTCCAGTCTGTTCATGTCGGCATAGACTTCAATCAGGACATTTACTCTGTGATCACGGTACAGACCTGCGCAGACCGTCATAAATTCACTGATGCTCTGTGCACTGTCTATTTCGGAAAACACTGCGGAAAAAGTATCCTCGGAGCTTGCACAGGTGCCTTCAAATTCCTTGTAATAGGCATAAATATCGTGAATGAGCTGTTCGCAGCTGCCGTCGGGAAAGGCTTCGCTGCTTTCGCCTATCTCCTTTATCATCGAGCTTATGCGTTCATCAATGATGCCCTGAGTTTCATCAAAGGAACCGTCGGAGGATTTTCCGAAGCCTATCTCCAAGGAGTCGAGTCTGTCAAGGTTTATGTGACCGTAGAAGTCGTCCTTAGCAGCAAGCTCTGTAACAGGGAGCTCTGCAGTGGTCTGACTTGTGTTATCCGCTTCCTCGCTTGTCTCCGCTGCGGAAGTACAGCCTGTAAGCGACAGCATTATCACAGATGTAAGTGCGGCGGCACATCGGCTGAGCCGTTTTTTCTTTTTCAAATTATTTCCTCCCTCTCTCATACCGGATAGATGATCCCGATTTATTCCATTATACAACAAAGCCAAAATATAGTCAAGCAGCGACAATTAAAATGTTGTCATTTCGGGAGCGGCGTGCTGCAAAAGGGAAAACAAAAAGCAATTTGTTACAAATCTGTGAAAAAAATTCACAGACTTGTGATACAATGATCTGCATACCGTGATATAATATTTTATATAGGCTATGTCAGGTGGGAGATAGAACGGCTCCGATACGAGCTTTGATCAACAAATGATATATATAGAGGTAAGTAATGAATGAAATAAAATTGCTGGACTGCACATTGAGGGACGGCGGGTATCAGAACGACTGGTGCTTTGGTCATGATGATCTGGTAAGTATTTTTGAACGAATTGTCGAAGCGGGGATAGATATCATTGAGGTCGGTTTTCTCGATGAACGGCGTTCTTTCGATATCAACAGGAGTATTATGCCGGATACCGACAGCGTTAACAGGATATATGGAGATCTTGATCGGAAAAATACTGATGTGGTTGCTATGATCGACTACGGCACCTGCAGTCTTAAGAATATCAAACCGAAAAGTGATTCCTTCCTCGACGGCATCCGCGTGATCTTTAAAAAGCATCTTCGCCGCGAGGCTATGGAGTTCTGCGGTCAGTTGAAGGAGCTTGGCTACAAGGTCTTTGCACAGCTTGTAAGTATTACAAGCTATACCGATGAGGAAATGAATGACCTTATCTCCATTGCCAACAGGATCAGACCGTATGCTGTGTCTATGGTCGACACCTACGGACTTATGCACTGCGATAATCTCATGCACTACTTTACCATGCTTGATGAAAACCTTGATCCCGGGATCGCTCTTGGATATCATGCGCACAATAACTTTCAGATGGGTTATTCAAACTGCATTTCAATGATCTCAAACAAAACGGACAGAACACTTCTGGCGGACGGCTCTCTTTATGGTATGGGGAAAAGCGCGGGAAATGCTCCCACTGAGCTTATAGCAATGTATATGAATGAAAAGCTGGGAAAACAGTATCATATCAGTCAGCTTCTGGAGGCTATTGATTCAAATATCCTGCAGTTTACAAGTCAGCCTGCCTGGGGCTATTCAATGTTTTACTTCCTGTCCGCATCAAATCGCTGTCATCCGAATTACGTTACATATCTGATGAATAAAAGAACGCTGTCCGTAAAGTCAATAAATGAGATATTAAGTTCTCTTGAAGGCGATAAAAGGCTTCTGTATGATAAAAACTACATCGAACAGCTTTATATGAAGTATCAGGCCAAAGATATTGACGATACTGCTTCAAAGGCACAGCTTTCAGAATTGTTGTCCGATAAGGACATCCTTATCGTGGGTCCAGGGAAATCTATTCAGACCGAAAGAGAAAAGATACTTGATTTCTGTTCCTGCAATGATCTGATCATTATTTCTATAAACTATATTCCCGACTATCTTGAACCGGATCATATATTTGTCAGCAATTCAAAAAGATACGTTCAGCTGGCAGCTGCACTGAGCAGAAAAAAATATTCTGTTATCGCAACGTCCAATGTTACTTGTGCAGGTCAGGGGTTTGATCATGTTCTGAATGTCAGTCCGCTGCTCGATCTGAATGCGGAGTTTATTGACAACTCGCTTGTTATGCTGCTTAGGGCGCTGTGCGGGATAAATGTCCGAAAGGTATATCTTGCGGGATTTGACGGCTATTCGAGCTCTTCCGCAAATTACTACAACATAAATATGGAGTACGAATCTGCACGGCAGAAGGCAGATTATCTCAATAAATACACATCTGATTTTATCATGAGCATAAGGGATAAGCTTGCTGTGGGATTTCTTACAAAATCGAGATATTGCGGGGAGAACTATGATGAACAGATATAAGCTGGCGGTTTTTGATCTGGACGGCACCCTCCTTGATACTACCGAGGGTATCCTCTCGGCTATTGAGTATACCATTGATGTATGCGGTCTGGCACCCTTGCCGCGTGATGAGCTGCTTACCTTTATAGGCCCGCCCATTGAGAGGTCTTTTGAAAAAAGATATGGATTGTCGGGAGAAAAGCTGCGGGAGGCTGCCTCGGTTTTTCGTACCCGATATAAGTCGGAAGACCTGCTGAAGGCAAGACCGTATGAGGGGATATATTCTCTGCTCGGAACACTTGAAAACATCGGTATTCAGACTGCTGTTGCAACATATAAGCGGGAGGATTATGCGCTGAAGCTGGTCAGACATTTCGGCCTTGATACGAGGATAGGGATATTCCACGGCTCGGACAACGAAAACAACCTCACAAAAAGCGATATGATCAGGCTGTGTATTGACGAAAGCTGCGCTGAAAATTACAACAGTGCTGTCATGATCGGCGATACGATCGGTGACGCTGTCGGGGCAGAGGAGGTCCCTGTGGATTTTCTTGCCGTGTCCTACGGCTTCGGATTTAAAAAACAGACTGATCTTGAAAATATAAAACACATCGGCTGTGCGGACAGACCCGAGGATATTCTGAATTTTATTGCAGGTGATAGATCGTGAAAATTAAAGTGGCAAAGTATATTTCTGAGTTTCTGACAGATAATGGCATAACCGAATGTTTCATGGTCACAGGCGGAGGAGCAATGCACTTAAATGACGCTCTTGGACATCAGAGCGGGCTTCACTGTATATATAACCACCATGAGCAGGGAAGTGCGATCGCTGCCGAATCATATGCCAGATATAGCGGAAAGCCGGCAGCAGTATGCGTTACCAGCGGTCCCGGCGGTACCAATGCCATAACAGGCGTTGTGGGCGGCTGGCTTGATTCTGTTCCTATGTTCATTCTCTCCGGTCAGGTGAAGAGGGAGACCTGCACATACACCGTGAAGGAACTGAATCTGCGGCAGCTTGGCGATCAGGAATTTGATATAATCGGCTCTGTCTCAAATATGACAAAGTACGCAGTCATGGTGACGCTCCCCGAAGAGATAGCTTATCATCTGGAAAAGGCTCTGTTTCTGGCAGTAAACGGCAGGGGCGGTCCCGTATGGCTGGATATCCCGCTTGATGTTCAGGGAGCTTATATTGAAACAGATGAGCTGCTCCATTTTGATCCCGAAGGTGAACATCTTCGCAGAGTCCCCGAGGTTTCTGACATCAGAATTGCAGAAATAACAGAAAAAATAAGATCGGCTGATGCGCCGCTGGTCCTGGCAGGGACGGGCATTCGTCTCGGCGGAGCGGAAAAGGAGCTGCTCGGATTTCTCGATAAATATAAGATACCCGTCGTTACCGCATGGAACGCAAACGATACGGTCGCTTTTGATTCACCGTACTATGCGGGAATGCCCGGAACGGTCGGAACACGTCAGGGCAATTTTGCCGTTCAGAACTGCGATCTGCTGATAAGCCTCGGGTGCAGACTCAATATCAGAATGATCGGATACAATCATTTTGATTTTGCAAGGAATGCTTACAAGATAATCGTGGATATTGATCCCCGGGAGCTTGAAAAGCCTACCATACGTCCCGATATGCCGATAAATGCCGATGTAAGGGATGTGCTGCGAAAGCTGAACGGAGCAGACTATATCCCTGTGAAAAAACATGAGAAATGGCTTCAATGGTGCAGGGGAACGGGGAGAAAATACCCTGTTGTACTGCCTGAATACCATAAGGCGGAAGGTTCTGTAAATCCGTATGTTCTCATGGATATCCTGTCCGAACAGCTTGATGAAAACGATAAGATAATATGCGGGAACGGCAGCGCCTGCGTTATTACCTTTCAGGCACTCAGGATAAAGCAGGGTCAGCGTATGTATACCAACTCGGGCTGTGCTGCAATGGGCTATGGTCTGCCTGCAGCACTGGGCGCTGCTGCTGCCGACAACAGAAGGAGAACTGTCTGCAT
>JBJFHQ010000192.1:0-2646 GCA_051893755.1 Oscillospiraceae bacterium | reverse complement strand
GACAAGCCTATGCGGCATATCACCTCGGCAGCGCCGTTCACAAGAGCGTATCCCGTATCTCCGGCACCATTCAGAAAACCTCTGATCGTATGGATAATTCCCAGTGCCCAGTAAAAGCACCCTGTCATAACAATGGCATGTGAGGCAATATGGATAACATCATCTCCCGATACAAAGCAGGAGGTCAGCTGCTTACCGAACAAAATAAACAGAATAAGCACAGCAAAAGCAAACACCGTTGAAATTTTCAGTGCGGAACGCAGACCTTTAACTGCACGGCCGTCTTTGCCTGCGCCGATATTCTGTCCTGTAAATGTGGAAACCGCGGCATTCAGCGATGAAAACGGCTGCTGAACAAGCTGCTCTATTCTCATGGAAACGGTATACGCCGCCATAACATTTTCTCCGAAGCCGTTTGTAACTCTTTGCAGAGCGGTCATTGATACGGAAATAAGTCCGTTCTGAACAGCTATGGGCAGACCTGTTTTTATGCAGCGGAGCATCATACCCTTGTCGGCTTTCATGTCCTCGGAGGAAATGCTTATCTCCCTTCCTTTTCCGAAGCAGTATATTATGCAGGATACCGCAGAAAGCCCCTGAGCAAGCACAGTCGCCCACGCCGCTCCCGACACTCCGAAGTCCAGCACCACCACAAAAAGCAGATCAAGCGCTGCATTGAGTACACTTGCGATTCCCAGAAAGATGAGCGGCGTTTTTGAATTGCCTACAGCCCTCATCATAGCGTTTATCCAGTTATATGCAGCCACAGCCACAGTACCGCCGCAGGCTATCTTCATATAGACAGCCGAATTATCTATCAGATGTCCGGGAACGTTCAGAAGTCTCAGAACGGGCTCTGCACCGAGAACGGAAATGATACTTACCGCTATCCCGAAAACGGCTGTGACAATGGCGGAGTTGAGCACTGCCAGCCGCATTCTTTTGTTGTCGCCAGAGCCGAAAAGCTGTGAAACAATAATGCCTGCACCTATGGATAAGCCTATGCACAGCGTATAAAACAGGTATGTTACAGAGCCTGTTGCACCCACTGCCGCAAGAGCGTTATCTCCGAGATATCGTCCCACTATGAGAGTATCAATAATATTGTAGGTCTGCTGAAGCAGATTACCGCCCAGCAAGGGAAGGGCAAACCGTATTATATGTCCCGTTTCGCTGCCTTCTGTCATATAACGTGTATTGTTCATTGCTTTATCTCCTTTAGTTATATGTGACCTGCATACCGTCAATACAGTATTCGCCCGAAGCAACGGTTATCCTTGCACTGTGTGTGCTGTTTTCAAGTCCGTCAAAGCGGCAGGATATCTCACGGGAGCCTGTTTTGTACACATTTGCCGTGACAGGGGACTTTCCGTCTATCTGAACGGATAGTAACGTATCGCCGTCTGTTTCTCCTGTGAGAGCAAAGCCTGTACCGCTGAATCTCACCGTTACGGACGAGCCTTCACGACCCTTGGAAATGGTCCTTTTGTAATTCTTGAAGCTGCTCATTGTGTTATGCTCCCATTTGCCCTCATACTCAAAGCAGGTGTCGGTGTTATCATAACGGGTGATGTATGTATCTGTTCCGTCAATGGGTTCGATAAGAAGCTTATCAAAGCAGTTTCTGTTATAGGAGCTGTACAGAGCCGCTCTTCCTGCGCCTATAAGTGCTTCGGATATTACTGTATATCGGGTTATTTTCTCGCCGTCTATATATGCACAGACAGTATCGTTTACTGCGGAGATTTTAAGCTTATGAAAAGTGCTGCTGTCAAAATTTTTGAGCTTGCCCTCAGCCTTGGCGGTATCGTTGGCATTAAGCTTCCAGCTGCCGTCCTCAAAAAGCTGTATCCAATAACCGCTGTATCCGTTGCAGGCAAGGGTGTATCTCAGTCCTATGCCCACATAATTCTTTGACGGTTCATCTGATTTGGAAAGCATAACATCTGCCGATACGCTGTAATTATACCACCTGTCATCGCCGAGGCAGGTAACAGGCTCGGGTGTATAACCCCATTCCTTTGCCTTTAGTTCGTAAGTTATCTGCTGAACGAGCAGATTGCCGTTTTCGGTGGACTCCACCTCGAAAGCGCCGCCCTGATCGGTGGTATATCCGGGGGCATTTCCTCTGGAAGAAAGATGATCTTCGGGATAAGCCGCATATTCAAAATCATCGTAATAGGGAAGCTCAAGCACAGTCCTTTCCGATACGTCGGCATTTTTATATTCGGTTACTGCGGGGACAACAGTCGAAACCGTCACGATAGAATCCGGCTTTACTGAAACTGTATAACGGTACGCCCCATTCTTTTCCTCGGGTGTTATTTCCGAGACCTTCTTAAAATAGTTCTCATCATAGCTGCCGCTGTCGGGACCTCTTGTTTCCCATATGTTTACACTTGCGGAGGCTTTGTCAAGCCCCGATACCTTAAATTCGTATTCAATAGGCTCAGCAGTGCTGTTGACAATGACGGTGCTGTAATCGCCGGTTTTGGTATCTGCCGCAGTCATATAGTTGTAAACCGCATCAATAATGGTATGGCTGTCAGCTCCCGGCTTTCCGTCGCAGCAGCAGGCATTGTCGATGAATGCCCAGCCCTTTTTTATAAACTGTGAAAAATGCAGGGACATATAAAATCCGCTGTC
>JBJFHQ010000191.1:1158-2660 GCA_051893755.1 Oscillospiraceae bacterium | reverse complement strand
GGCAGTATGACCGACCCCATTTTCCACGACATCATCGACAATTCCGAAACTATAATGACCGTCCCCGTGGACGATACCTACACCTTTACCCTTAATTTCTGGGTAAGCGGCACTAAGTATCACCACAAAGCAGGTTATGGAAGGTCTTACAGCTTGAATTTTTTTGCGGGGGCTGACGAGTATGGCGTGGGATATGATCAGAGCATCGTTTATCCATATAAATATGTGCATATTGCACGTATCTTATGGAAGAACGGCGAGCCGATGTATGCTGCTCTGGACAGCAGTACTTCCCTTAGCGGCACAAGCTATTGCCCTGTGGTGGTCACAGGCAGCAACGACGGAAATTATCCTTATAAATACTACCTGTATCGCCAATACACCTATGACTATGTAGAGGGAAGCGTTACTAAATTCGGGACCCTTGCTATGAAGCCGATAACCTATACATGGTCAGATGGTGTGTGCTGCATATCGCCTTATCAGGTGGACATTGACTTCGGCACGGGAAGCCCTTCCGCCTGCACATATAACGTGAGATCAAAAAACTACAATGCGGTCCGGCCTGAATGTGAATGGACCGACCCCGATACCGGCGAAACTAAAATGATAACCGATATGACAAAACCGCCTAAGATCATTTTTGTCAGTGAAAGCGAAAGCACTTCCAGTATCAGCATACAGGCTCCAATGAGGATAATTCCGTACAGCGCTAACTCTGGAAGCGTATTTTCTGATGTGTCGGTCGATGTGCTGGACGCTGAAACCGACAAGCTGCTTAAGGCTATCTGCGAAAAATACGGAGATGAGCGCTGCTACACTCATATCCCGCCGGAAATACTGGAACCTGAAAATGAAACGGAGGAATCAACATGATAAAAACACTTGCCCTTGACGGTATCACGGCCGTCACTATCAAGCAGTCACCGTATGATATGGCGCGGTTCTGTAAAATTGATAATTATTCGGAAGAGCCTGTTTATGCTTCCTGCGTAAATACGCAGTGCACGGAAGATGCGGACGAGGTCTCAAAAATTCCATCGAACGACGGAAAAACAATTGACACAGAAAGCTTTGAAACGCTTTATCTTCGCGGTTCAGGCAAAGTGGAGATCACTACATCTCCCTATATGCTTTTTAAGCGTGCTAAGAAAGGAGGTGACAGCGGCGGAAACATGAGCGGAGTGCTTGCCATTTCCGGCGGCTTTGCGGATACTATTATCGGACAGATAACACAGGAGGTTTAAATTTATGAGCGATATTATCACGGCTTATCCTACTTCGGGACTGGCTGACAGGTCTTTGAACAGCCTTAACACTGCGTTTTTTGAGTACATAAGCGCTATCCCTGAAATCGCGGAGTTTTTTGATTCGGTCACCAAAATCGGTGACGAAACAAAGACAAGTTACAGCGATTTTGGAATTAAATTTGTTAAGGGTAATGCCTATATACAAATTTCTATTGACGGCAGCGCAGGAGCATTTGACATAAATAACAATTC
>JBJFHQ010000191.1:0-1058 GCA_051893755.1 Oscillospiraceae bacterium | reverse complement strand
ATTAATTCCGGCGATATTTACACCTTTGACGGCGGAACAGGCGATATCCCGTATGGAAAATTCAAACTCGGCAATGCGGAATTTGTCAGAATTTTGAGCAATTTTGCACTGCGGGTAAAGTGACAGGAGGAATCAGAATGAGCGATTTTAACGGAAAACTGGCAGCTGTTTGCACGGCTGTGGGCGCGGTGGGCGGTGTGATAGCAAAGGCTCTGGGCGGCTGGGACAATGCGGTAATTACCCTCATCATCTTCATGGTTATCGACTACGCCATGGGGCTTATCGTTGCAGGCGTGTTCAAGGCTTCGGAGAAATCCGAGAGCGGCGGGCTGTCCTCGCGGGTGTGCTGGATAGGACTGGCGCGGAAGGTCATTACTTTGCTGTTCGTGATAATTGCGTACAGGCTCGATCTCATGATTGGCACCGACTACATACGAAATGGTGTTATCATCGGGTTCTGCGCGTCCGAGCTTATCTCCATCTGCGAGAACGCGGGGCTTATGGGCGTGCCGCTGCCCTCTATCGTCTCTAAGGCGATTGATATCTTAAAATCAAAATCGGAGGAGGATAACCATGACGATAACTAAAAAAGTTTCCACAGTTCACACCACGGCGAAAGCAAACCGTGACATTTCATTTATTGTTATCCACTACACGGCGGGCACAACGTCCAAGGCAGGCTCGGCGGTCAACACGGCTGATTATTTCCGCACCACATCAACACAGGTCAGCGCCGATTTTATCGTGGACGATTCCGCTGTTGTGCAGTACAATCCTGACATAAAAAACCGCTACACATGGCACTGCGGCGGCAATAAGTACAATACCAAGGGCGGCAGTCTGTACGGTATCTGCAAAAATTCAAACAGCATTGGCATTGAGATTTGCTGCAATAACAGCATAGGACCGAAAAATGGAAAAATGCCCGATGCAAATGACGCATCGTACAGCTTTTCGGACGCGGCTGTGGCAAATGCCGAGGAACTCGTCAAAAATCTTATGGCAGAGTACAATATCCCCGCCGATCACGTTATCCGCCACTACGACGTGACCGGAAA
>JBJFHQ010000190.1:0-2666 GCA_051893755.1 Oscillospiraceae bacterium | reverse complement strand
TCGGCATCTGACCGTACAGGAGGACGCAGTTTATTGGATATACAGCGACAAAGCCTCACAGAATGACAGAATAATCACATTTCTTGACAAAATATTAAAATAATGTTATAATATCTATATAATTGTTCGATCGGAGGACAAGGCATGAACATTATCAAAAGATCAATTATCTGCACATCGACAGCGGCAGCGATAGTTCTATCTTCGGGAGCGCTCGCATTTTCCGCATCCGCAGAATGGCATAAAAACAAGGACGGCTATTACTATACCCTCGAGGACGGCGACAGAGTGACCGGCTGGCAGAAGATAGGCACAGGCAAATACTATTTCGGAAACAACGGCATCGCCGTAACAGGCTTTAAGAAGATAAAAGGAAACACCTTTTATTTCGATCCCGAAAAGCACGGAAGGATGACCACAAGCTGGAAAACCATCGACGGCAGCAGATACTATTTCGGCACCGACGGCGTAATGCGCACAGGCTGGAAAAACATAAACGGCAACACCTATTATTTCTCATCATCGGGAAAGGCTGCAACAGGAGCGGTCAGGATAGACGGGACCTCTTACACATTCAGCAGCAGAGGCATTCTGCAGAAAAGCTCCGACAGCGCCTCATCAAGTACGGGCAGCACCTCTGTTTTTGCAGATAATGCCTTCGGAAAGGCAGCCTACGGAATGAGTTCCGAGGAAGTGATCACGGCTAATAAATTAAAGGAGTATATTACTCTGGGCGAAACCGACGATTATCATGTGATCGCTGCCAAGGTATCTTCATACTTAGGCTCAAAGTCAAAAAATATACAGGTCTGGTTCTTTTTTGATAAATCAGATAAGCTTATTGCTGTGATCGCAATAGATCTTGACAACAGCTCCGCATCTTCATGGGAGAAATACGCCATCGGCAAATTCGGCGCTCCGATCGACGAGGAAGAATCGTCCGCTCTTTATGGAGATAAGAAAACCAACAAGATAGTTTTCCTGTTCAATTCGGACGGAAATAATCTGATCATGGAAATGGATGCCGACGATTATGATACCGTGTATGAAGCGTTTTTATCGTTGAGCGGCGAGCTGGAACAGTAAGTGATATCGTCACCGCATTTTATAGTATAGTGCGGTGACTTTTTATGTATTCGGTAAACGTTTTCTATATATTTTGCCGTGAAAAATACTGTTTTTTTGTTATTTCTCACGATAATATCGTTAAAACTGCATATAGCGGAAATAATAAAAATGTGATATAATCATAATATGAATAATATTCGGGAAACCGAGGAAAGGTCGCATAATTTTATGGCAGGCGGGAAAATAAATATCGCAATAGCACAATCCGGAGGTCCGACAGCCGCAATAAACTCATCTCTTGCGGGGGCTTTCAAAGCAGCCTCCGAAAATGAAAACGTAGGCGATATCTACGGAGCAATAAACGGTATCGAGGGCATTATCAACGACGAGCTTGTTGATCTGAGAAAAATTCTTACCGACGATGAAAACATCGAGCTTCTTAAGGTCACACCGTCCACAGTTCTCGGGTCCTGCAGATATAAGCTCCCCCCGAAAAACCGCGAGGAAAATGTCTATATCAAGATCATCAACACCTTTGAGGAACACAATATCGGCGCATTTTTCTACATCGGCGGCAACGACTCCATGGATACTGTAATGAAGCTGGACGACTACTGCAAGGCTGTCGGCAAGGATATCAAAATAATCGGAATACCCAAGACCATTGACAACGATCTGCCCGTGACCGACCATACTCCTGGCTTTGGATCCGCAGTGAAGTATGTGGCTACCACCCTTCAGGAGATCATCCGCGACAGCAGAGTTTACAGTGTTCAGTCCATAACCATTGTTGAAATAATGGGCAGAGAAGCGGGCTGGCTGGCTGCTTCCACCTGCGTTCTCCGCGCTAACGGAGAGCCTGCGCCTCACCTTATCTATCTTCCCGAATCGGATTTTACCATAGATAAATATTTAGATGATGTTGCGGAGGCAATGAAGCGCTATCGTGCGGTCATCATTGCTGTGTCCGAGGGAATCAGTCCCGATAAGCTCCCCAGCAGCTTCGGCTCGGAGCTCACCGATGCGTTCGGTCACAAATATCTTTCCGGCATCGGAAAATATCTGGAAAAGATAACCGCAGACCATTTCGGCTGCAAGGTCCGCTCCATTGAATTAAACGTAATGCAGCGCTGTTCGTCACATATCGCATCGCTGACCGATATAAACGAAGCCTTTGAGATAGGCGGAGAAGCAGTAGCTGCGGCAATGCGGGGCGAAAGCGGAAAAATGATGGTATTCAGCCGCATAAGCAATGAGCCGTATCGTGTGGCGATACGTCCCGAGCCGGTGGAAAACTGTGCGAACAAGGAAAAGTTGTTCCCTACCGAATGGATAAACGGAGACAGCAACAATGTCACCACCGACGCACTGAATTATTTCCTGCCACTTATCCAGGGTGAGCCGGAAATAACCTACCGCAATGGTATCCCTGTTCATTTCAGATTGAATCAGTAAAATATTACAGCGTTTCACATGAGGTGGAACGCTGTTTTTTGTTGTAAAAATCCCCGCAAACCACTAAATCACGCAGTTTACGGGGACAATAATCAAATGGACCTGAAGGGGATCGAACCCTCGGCCTCTGCGTTGCGAACGCA
>JBJFHQ010000189.1:0-12303 GCA_051893755.1 Oscillospiraceae bacterium | reverse complement strand
CGGCAAAATTTGCCGAAAAGACGTGCGTATACGCCTATGTGGACAGGTTCTAAAAGCAAGGACCGGCAGCTTTCATATTACAAGTTACTGTTCAGATTTTACTGTTACTGCTTTTGATTTCTGACCAACGACATTTTTACCGTTTGATCTAACATAAGCAGCCACCTTAAAGCTATATGATGTACCGTTCTTTAATCCCGATACAACACATTTTGAGGATTGAACAGCTTTATACATCTGATATTTTTTTGCAGAACTGTTATAAATATACACAACATATCCGTCTGCACCTTTAACCTTTTCCCAGGACAGCGAAACTTTTCCGTTTCCGCCAACTGCCTTCACAGAAGATGGAGCAGACAAGCTTTTTGCAGAAATTGAAGCTGAGGAAGCGTATTTATATTTTATTTTATAATAACTCATTTTGTATATATAATCCACTTCATCCGGAACAGTAACATCCCCGCCCTTTCCGGTATATCCGTCCACATAAACAAAGCCGTCAGAATCTGTTTTGAGAACAAATCCATTTTTCACCGTTTCATTACTACCATAAGGCGCAACAGGAACAAGCACCTCGTATTCTTCGGCGTCCGCTTCTCCGAATGACTCTGCAGAAGCAACCACACTCATTCCATTCTCAGCCACTCCGGAAAAAACACCAATAAACATTGCGGCAGCGGTAATTCCGCTTATTAACCTTTTCTTCATAAAATTACTCCTTTATTGTTTTTTCGATGTTTTCACATCAATATCATTATAGTGCGTTTTTGTCACTTTATCAAGTGCTTTTGATATATATTGCTTTTTCCGAACATATATTGCTATGATTTTGTCAAACATTTATAATAATATTTAAAGGAAAGGACGGTGAAATGTATGACTAAAATGGCTGAACGGCTGAAAGAACTCAGAATGGATCATCATAGATCGCAGGAGGATATCGCCGCTATGCTATATATTAACCGTACCACCTACTGCAAATATGAATCGGGCATACACGAGCCGTCCGTGGAGTCGCTGTGTATCCTCGCCGATTTTTACGGCGTTGACGCAGACTATCTTATCGGCAGAAGCTCCGTCAGAAAAAAATGTGGAGAATTCTCCGAAGAGGAACAGAAGCTGATAGAAAACTGCAGAAAAAACGGCGTTCCCGAAATTCTGTCCGCAGATGAAAAGAAGCTGATAGAAAACTACCGCAGTGCCTCCGAAGCGGGCCGACAGACCCTGTCCGATTTTGCAGGCTATATCTCACAGAAAAGCGCCGATTGAACGGATAAAAATGAATAAATCCTCCCGAATCGCACATAATAGCTTCATATCAATTTACGGGAGGAATCACAATGTCAACCGATTTTGCCAAAAGTCAGACCGCAGTAAATCTTATGAGAGCCTTTGCGGGAGAAAGTCAGGCGCGAAACAGATACACCTTCGCCGCCGATGAAATGAAGAAAAAGGGCTACTATTTCCTGTACAATATCTTCACCCTCACAGCAAATCAGGAAAAAGAGCACGCTAAGATATTCTACGACCATCTTAAGACCCTTTCGGGAACGAATATCATTATCCCAGACGCAGGCTATCCCGTGGATAACTACAGCGAGCCCGAAAAGCTGCTTCGTTCGGCAGTTCATAACGAAAACGAGGAATTTGAAACGGTCTACCCCGCCTTTGCGAAGATCGCACGTGAGGAAGGCTTTGCCGCTGTGGCACACAGCTTTGAGATGATAGCGAAAATTGAGGAAACTCACGGAAAGCGTTTCGCCTGCTTTGCGAAGCTCATGGAGGATTCCGCCATGTTCACGGGCAGCGAGGATACCGAGTGGATGTGCCTGAACTGCGGAAATGTCCATAAGGGCAATCCTCCCGAAAGATGTCCTGTCTGCGCAGTAGGCAAGGGATATTTCGTGCCGTACAAGTATTACTGCTTTGTTGCAGAACAATACGGACTCTCGGCAATTTTGTGAACAAATTGTAAAATAATCCAAACCTATTGACAAACGCGTGCAATTAGTATATAATAAATAATGCTGATTGACAAGCGTTGTTAGCTCAGTTGGATAGAGTGACTGACTACGAATCAGTAGGCCGAGGGTTCGAGTCCCCCACAGCGCACTGCAAATCTCCGTATCTGTTTTGGATACGGAGATTTTTTATGTTTACAGTTTGGAGTTATTTTGTTAAGGAAACGATTTGATCAGCAGTTCCTTAACAGCTGCATTTGTTATAACGAAGAAAACGCCGCAGGCACGAAACCTCGTACCTGCGGCTGTTTTTCACTGTTGACCGATCTAAACCCCGAATTTCTTGACCATATCCTTAAGAGCAGAAGCCTGACTGTTGAGCTCCTCCGCAGAAGCTGCGCTTTCCTGTGAGCTTGCCGCAGCGGTGGAAACATAGCCCGAGACCTTGTCTATCTTGTCCCTGATAGCCTCCACATATTCGCTCTGGCTGTGGGATTCCTCGCTTATCTGGATAGTGAGCCTTTCGATCTCGCCCGACTTATCCACCACCTTTTTAAGGGACTGCGCCGCAGACTGTGCGTACTTCATGCCGCCTGCCACAGCCTCTGTGGAACGTCCGATAAGCTGTGCTGTGCGGACTGAAGCCTCCGAGCTTTTTCCCGCAAGATTTCTCACCTCGTCGGCAACAACGGCAAAGCCCTTGCCTGCCGCTCCCGCACGGGCAGCCTCAACAGATGCGTTCAGTGCGAGAATATTGGTCTGAAATGCGATGTCCTCGATAGTGCCGATTATTTTGCTTATCTCCTCCGAAGCGGAAGAAATATCGTCCATTGCAGTAAGCAGTCTGCCCATTTCCCTGCCCGTGTCGATAACGACCTCCTCGGTCTCTTTAGCCGCATTTCTTGCCGCATCGGTATGGGAAACGTTCCTGCGCACAGCCTCGGCCACAGCAGCCGTATCGGACATGATATCCCTCATGACCTCTGTCTGCCCCGAAACCGTCTCCGCAAGGGAGGAAGCGTCCCTGGAAACGCCGTCTGCTCCGCTGAACACAGCCTCTGCGGCACCGTCTATGCTGCCGAAGATGCTGCCCAGCTTTCCCGAGATGCTGTCGATGGATTCCTTTATTTTCACATAATCTCCGATATATTCAACATCGGAAGCCGTATTGAAATCTCCGCGGGATATCCTGCCGAGGCGGTCCGAAATATCGTCTATGTAATTCTTTACGATGCGGTTGTTGTTTTCGATGGTGCGGCAAACGTCGCCGATCTCGTCGTTTCCGTCATAGGAGAAGGACACGTCCAGACAGCCCTCTGCGACCTTTTTTGAATCCTCCGCAACGGTCCTCAGCGGACTGAACGCCTTTTTCAGCGAAAAGGCAACGCACAGTGCGATCGCAGCTCCGAAGCCTATCAGCAGGATAAGGAACAGTATGATAATACCATTTATGCTCTTATAAAGCTCATCATGGTCTAGCACATAGCCCAGCCGCCAGCCGGTCAGAGCTATCTCGGTCTCGGCATATTCCGCGTTCATTCCGTCGTAGTCGGTAACGGAGATAAGTACGCTGCGTGCGTCCTCGGAGGAATAGTTCTGCAGCTTGTCTCCGAGTGAAACGGTGATATTCTCGCCGTCATCGCCGGAACGGGGAGTAAATTCCTCGTTTTCATGAACGATAATGCATCCGTCAAAGTCGGTAAGCAGAGCATATCCATTCTCGTCGATATGCAGCTGATCGACCACAGCCTCCACCTGATCTAAAAAGATATCAACGCCAAGCACGCCGACTGTTTTCCCGTCTCTCATAATTTTCCGCGCACAGGTAATGACCTGCTTTCCGGTCTGGCTGTCGGTGTAGGGGTCGGTGATGATAACGCTGTCGGAAGCCGAAGCAGACTTGTACCAGCTTCTTGAGGTGGGGTCATATTCCTCGGGAGTAGGAGCCCAGCCGCCTCCGAATATGCAGGTCTTATCCTCGAAGCCCACATAAAAATCAAAAACATCGTCATCGCGGTCAATGCAGTCTGCGAGGAACTCTTCGCATTTTTCCTTGTCCTCGTCATAGCCTCTGTCAGATATCTCGGATGCCACAAAGTCCGTGATCATGACCTTACCCTTCAGCCATGTATCCATGGATTTTCCGCAGGATTCAAGCTTTGCAAAAACAGTATCGGACTTCTGGTAATAGTATGTACAGGACGAAATAATGTTAGCGGCAGTTGAAATAAGAAAGATTGCAAGGATAACTATTGAGATTATCAAAATGCCCACTCTTCTGCGAAGTCCGATCTTGTGTGATTTCTGCATACTACATTCCCCGTTTCATTAGATATAGCCTAAAGCCGTTGATTCTCATAAAAATTATAGCATTTATCTTTTAACAATTCATGGCGGTAAAGTAAAATAATCCGAACTTTTTTTGCCATGTTATGTGCAATATGCTAAAATCACAGTTTTCCTAACATGTCACTCGGATATATTCCATGTAAAGCTGCGGCTGCGGATATCTCCGAAAAAGCATAGCCCGGTTGGTTGAAAAACAAGGGAAAAGAATGTATAATAAGAACATCACATAGGAAAGGTCGATGAAAAATGAGTTTCGGACAAAATCTCCAGTATCTGCGCAGGCTTCACAACAAAATGACCCAGGAGGAGCTTGCGGAGGCTATGAACGTAAGCCGTCAGACCGTATCTAAATGGGAGCTGGACGGCGCATATCCCGAGTTAGATAAGCTCATAGAGCTGTGCAGGATATTTTCCTGCACACTTGACCAGCTGGTACGGAGCGATCTGAACGTATGCAGCGAAGCGTATTCGGACCTCTGCGTGACCGATGTTGACGGATTCAGCTATGTTCGTTATGCAGTGATAAGCCCCGAGCCCGAGGAGGACGCCATAGCGCATGTCCGCAGATGGGCGGAGAAATACGGCGATGCTTCACCGGATATAATCGGCTGGGATTTTCCCATGGTATCTCAGGAGCAGATAAACGTTTTTCATATGCACGGCTACGCAGCGGCTTGGGTGCTCCCCGACAAGGTGACCAATGTCCCCGAAGCGGAGATAATTACCCAAAAAGCGCACAAATACGCAAAGATCACCATAACAGACCCGTTCTCCGCAGCCTTTGACCTTATACCCAACGGATATAAAACGCTGATGTCCTATATGCAGGTAAACGGCATTAAGCACGTCGAGGACAAAAATATCCTGAGCTGCTTTGAGAGAGAATACTTCAAGGACGGAGTAAGCTATATGGACGTATATATCGCCGCCGAATGATACAAACGCCGCAGCCTCGGAGAATATCCCTGTCTGCGGTATTCTGTTTTAAACTGTGATCCATTTTTCATTGCATATTCTGCGAACATATGATATAATCAGAGAAAACGCTCAGGGAGTTGATACAGGAATGAAATACTATATAGCCGACGCATTCACCGATAAGCTGTTCAAGGGAAATCCTGCGGGAGTGTGCATTGTCGAGGAAACGCTTTCATCGGAAATAATGCAGAAGATCGCATTTGAGAACAATCTGTCCGAGACAGCCTTTGTTCAGAAAAAGGGCGCGGATTATTCCCTGCGCTGGTTCACGCCGACCTTTGAGATAGACCTCTGCGGTCATGCCACACTTGCTTCGGCGTTTATTGTGATGAACTATATCGAGCCCGATGCTAAGACCGTGCATTTTGATACGATGAGCGGCGTTCTCACCGTTGAAAGAAAAAATGATACATATGAAATGTCTCTGCCGATAAGAAAGCCCGAGAGCATCGGCATCACAGACGAAATAACCGAAGCGCTCGGCTGTGTGCCTGCGGAGCTTTTCTCGCAGCGTGACCTGTATGCGGTCCTGGACAGCGAGGAAGCCGTCCGGAATTACGCCCCCGACTATGACAAGCTGAAAAAGCTTGACAAATGGATGGGCATAGCGATCACGGCAAAAGGCGGCAGCTGTGATTTTGTTTCAAGATTTTTCTGTCCCGAGTTAAAGCTTGAGGACCCGGTGACAGGCTCGTCACACAGCAGTCTTGTCCCGCTGTGGTCGGAAAAGCTGGGAAAAGCCGTGCTTACCGCAAAGCAGCTTTCCCCGCGGGGAGGCACGCTCTATTGCAGGCTGTGCGAAAACGAGATAAAAATATCCGGCAGTGCAGCGCTATATTTACAGGGAGAGATACTTGTTTAAACCGCATATCATGATATTCAAAAAACGGTCGGGAACCGATATCCCGACCGTTTTTCATTTCATATACAAAGTCATTCGGAAACCTCTTCGTCCTCCGCAGGCTCTGCTGCGGGAGCAGCTTCCGTGGTGACTGCGGGAGCGGTATAGGTGCTCTCGGAGGAGCTTCCGCCCTTGGACGACTGCTCTTCCTCAAACTGTTCAAGCAGCGAAGTTACGTCGATCATTGCCGAAGTGCCCTCGCCCGATACCATTGAGGGAAGCTTTCCGTCCCACTTGTCTATGTATTCCATAAGTATCATCTGCGGTGTGAGCTCCTGTGATTTCAGACGATAAGCCTCTGCCTCCGCCTGAGCCTTTGCCACAGTCTGCTCCGCCTCGACCTTGACTCTCTGGAGGTCCTGCTCCGCCTTAAGAGCGTTCTGCTGAGCGGTCTGCTTTGCCTCGATAGCCGCGTTGTACTCGGCTGTGAAGTCGAAGGAGATGATATTGAATATCTGCACCTCGATGCCGTAGGAGCTGATCTTTTCGGAGAGCTGCTCCTTCATCTGGTCGCTTATAGCCTGACGGGAGGTGATAAGCTCCTCGGCGGTGAACTTTGCGGTGACCGCCTTGACGCACTCGTGGATAGCTGGCGCGATGATTATGCTTTCGTAATCCAGTCCCACGTTCTGATAGATATCGGCGGAGCTTTCATTTCTCACACGATAGTTCAGCGCGATGGTGCTGGAAACGGTCTGCAGGTCCTTTGAAGCGGAGCTGCACTCAACTTCCGCCTTAAGAACGCGGTTGTCGATCTGAATGATATCCTGGATAAATGGTATCTTTGTATGAAGTCCCTCGGAGAGCACATTGGGAGATACCTTTCCGAAGGTCGTCACAACTCCCGTGTGACCTGCGTCAACGGTGGTAAAGGTGTTGAAAACCACTATCAGCACCACAAATATCACAATGACTGCGGTAACTATCTTTCCGACAGTCTTTCCCGCGCTGCCCGAAGGAGCAGCATTATATGTGTTGTTATCTGCCATTTGTTATAGCTTCCTTTCTGTTGATAAAGCTGATGTTGCTGCACTCAGAACGACAGATCGTCCTCGTCGAGATCGTAAATATCCGACGGGTCATAATCGTAGTTCTCGTAATCGTCATAATCGTCCCTGCGGAGCTTATCTCCGAAAACATCGTAAATAAGTCTCGCCGCGCTGATTATGAGCGACAGTGCGGAAAGCACCAGAATAGCGATCTGAATACCGTTATGAACGGACTGATCGCGCTCCGATGAACACGAATCGAAGCTCAATAAGCTGTTTTTCACTATGGTGTTCACTCCCTTCAATGTCATTTTTCTGTCTGCTCCTTTCATCATTTGTCCTCCAGTCCGCGAAGAGCCCTGATCTCCTCCTTATCCACGCGTATCTTTCCGTCGCGGATGACCTCGACCTGGTCCTTGCTTATGGAGATAGGCGCATCGTCGGATTTTTCCCGCTTTACCTTGAGCATGCCCGTCAGAAGATTGACCTCCTCAACGTAGCCCTTAAAGTCGGGAGTTTTTACATATGCCCCCACCTTCGGAGTGACCTTTAAAAGCTCCTCGTAGCAGTCCTGCTCATATTTCAGACAGCACATGAGCCGTCCGCAGGTGCCGGATATCTTGGTCGGATTGAGAGAAAGCCCCTGTTCCTTAGCCATTTTAATGGAAACGGGCTGAAAATCTCCCAGAAATGCCTTGCAGCAGAAGGGTCTGCCGCATACGCCCAGACCGCCCAGCATCTTCGCCTCGTCGCGGACGCCTATCTGCCGCAGCTCTATCCTTGTGCGGAATACCGAAGCCAGATCCTTGACCAGCTCGCGGAAATCCACTCTGCTCTCGGCTG
This sequence comes from Oscillospiraceae bacterium, assembly GCA_051893755.1. Lineage (GTDB taxonomy): Bacteria > Bacillota > Clostridia > Oscillospirales > Ruminococcaceae > RGIG4694. Next base: position 4,279 of record JBJFHQ010000189.1, on the reverse strand, counting down.
TGAAGTAGAACAGCATCTTGTTGTTGTCGAAGGTGCATTCCACGTCCACCAGCTTCATGTTGAGCTTGTGAGCGGCTATCTTCTCCTGACACACCTTCATGGCATTTTTTTCCTTAGCCTTATTCTGTTCCACGGTCTTGATATCGGCAGGTGTTGCCGTGCGGATTATCTCCTTAACGGGAGCCACCAGCTTATCCTCTTCGACTCCGCGGTTTGCGATAACGACCTCGCCGCACTCAACGCCCCGTGAAGTCTCCACGATGACCCTGTCGCCTATCTTAAGCTTTTCGCCCTTTGGCGAAAAATAATAAACCTTGCCCGCACTTCTGAAGCGGACGCCTATAATTTCAGTCATATTAACTCCATTTTATCAATAAAAATCGTTGTTTTCCACAAATCGGACGCAATTTTGCGCCTTTATGACCATTATATCACAATACGATTTTTTTGTCAACAATTAATATAATCGAGCCAAATTACATTTAGTTAAAATGTTTAACATTTGAAATACAATTATACAAAATAAACAAAAAATATATAAATTTAATAAATTCTATTGCAATGCGAAAGAAATTCTGTTATAATTAGTATGTATAATTGAAATATAATACTGATTTTTGTATGATTTTAATTCGGAACTTTTTTTAAGGAGATGTTTGCTTTGCAAAAGCTTATTTCTGTTATTGCCGATAAATGTACGGGATGCGGTGCCTGCGTCAGAAGCTGCCCCGCGCCCGAGGCAAATTCATTCAGGACACTTGAGGACGGCAGAAGAATAGTTGAGGTAAACGACGATAAGTGTATAGTGTGCGGAAAATGTCTGCACGCATGTCCCCACGACGCAAGGGATTTCGATGACGATACCGATAAGTTTTTCAAGGACATCAACAAAAAAAGAGTGGTCCTTATCGTTTCTCCCGCCATCAGGACAGCTTTCCCCGAAACATGGACTGAGGTGCTCAAATGGCTCAAACAGGAGGGCGTGTTCGCTATCTATGATATGTCGCTGGGCGGCGATATATGCTCATGGGCAAATCTCCGCGCCATTGAGCAGAATAAGATGAAGTATACCGTTTCATCTCACTGCCCCTCCATCGTAAATTACGTGTCTACATATAAGCAGGAGCTGATATCCGATGTTTCGCCGGTGTACGGCCCCGCAGCCTGCATGGCGGTCTATATCAGAACATATCTCAAGGTCAATTACTCCATTGCCGTGCTGAATTCCTGCATCGCAACAAGGACCGACCTGGGCGAAAGCAATCTTATCGAGTATAACCTGACCTTCAAGCGCCTTGAAGAAGAGCTTATCCGCAGAAAGGTGAACTTCGGAAAGAAAAATCCCGACGCTCCCGCCACATACAGCTTCGACGATGAAGAGGGCACTCTGGGCTCAACAGTCATCCGTCCTTCGGGTCTGAGAGACAATCTCTGGGCAAGAGAGCCTGAGATCAACATTTCCTCCTGCGCAGGAAACGGAGCTTATGACTGCGTAAATGAGTTTGCGTCCACTCCCAAGCATGTACATCCTGTTCTGCTGGACTGCATTTCCTGCGGCATGGGCTGTGCGGTAGGCCCCGGAATGGACAGAGATACGAACTCCTTTACTGTACAGGACGTTCTTCATCAGCAGGAGCTCGATGCCAGAAGCCGCAGAAAAACAGGCATCATGAACGGTCCCGACAAGCAGTTCAAGAAGTTCGACGATATCTTCAACATCAAGAGCTTCATGCGTGAGATCAAGAAAAACGGCAGCGGTTCTTCAAAAATACTTGCCGAGGATCTCAACACCGCATATCTGAAAATGGGTATGGTCACCGAAAACGAGAGAAAGACCAACTGCGGTGCATGCGGCTGCAGGACATGCGCAGAAATGGCAGAGAAGATATATATGGGCCTGAATATTCCCGAGAACTGCATAAAGTATGCTCAGTCAACATCGGGAGACGGTTCATCCTCTGTGACCGCAAAGGTCGGAGAAATGACCGAGATCGCCGAAAAGGTAAGCGCATATGCAAACCATCTGCTTGCGGATATCGAAAATATCTATGCGAGCCTGTATAACATCGACGATGCAAACCGTCAGTCACAGACCCGTTCCTCTGTGGTAAGGGATATCCTTTCAAAGGTCGTAGGCTTCTGCAACAGCTGCGACAGCATTGATTCGGATAATCTGCCGATACTTGTCTCCACACTGGAAAAGCTTCAGGTCGCAATTGATTCGCTGAACGTGCTTATCGACGACAGCGCGGCAAATTCCACCACTATCCGTGAAGCAATGAGGGAGGTCGCAGACGCTACCACCGAGCTTAACGTAATGGTGAGCGAGATGATCGAGCCAACAGTGCACAGCTGATATACATATGATTGACCGGGGCCTCGGAAACCACTTTTCCGAAGCCCCGCTTTTATTTTTCATAGCAGGAGAATTATTGCTGCAAACAACGTATTTGTAACCCTTTTGTATAAAGGTTACAAAGATATGACAAGTTGTTGCCAAAAAATATATGCAAAATTGTGAGATTTTTTTTGCCAAAAACACTGTACCTTTTTGAAAAAGTGTGGTATAATGGTATTGTGTTATAAAAGCATCTGATCTCTGCCGATTTCATTTCGGTAAAAAATCCTGTCAGATCAGTATCAATTTGATAAAATGCTTGTGTAACAATATTTACAAATAAATAACGCGCCCGTTTGCGCGTCAATATAGAAAGAGGAATCGTTCAATGAATTTTAAGGCAAAGGCTCTCACGGTTCTGGCTCTTACGGCAATGCTTCTCACTTCCTGCGGTTCACCCGTTGAGAGTTCCCCCTCCGTGTCTGTACCCTCAATAGACGAGCTGCCCGAAAAAACTGCTGAGGTTAACGTTCACTCGGCAGACGCTCCGTCCGCAGATATGGATATCAGCATAAACGGTACCGATGACGAGAATGTCGTCACCGCCGCCTCCGATACATACGACAGCAGCTACTACGACGAAAACGGCGAGAAAATGGATTTCAGCTTCACCGTTGATTACGACGAGGAGTTTTTCGAGGACGACCTCTTTATCGGCGATTCTATCAGCACGGGCTACTCGGGCTATGGGATACTGAACGAAAAGAACGTTTTTGCCAAGATAGGGCTTAATCCTCTGAGCGCCCTCGATACGGAGGTCACTACCGTAAACGGAGATATGCTCCTTTCCGATGCAGTAAGCCTTGCTGCTCCCAAGAGAGCGTATGTGATGCTGGGCTCCAACGGGATCGACTGGCTGGCTTGCAGCAATATGCTCGACGCTATAAGCGGCATCGTGGACGCTATCCACGACGCAAGCCCCGAAACTCAGATAATCTGCCTGACAATCCCTCCCGTAACCAAGGAATACGACGACGCCAACGAGGAGCTGGACGTTATGGACAAGATACACGACTATAATTCCCGCTTAGCGCAGCTGTGCGACGATAAGGATATCCAGTGCATCGACATCACCACCATGCTTGAGGATAACGAGGGCTACTTCGTTGATTACTACGCCGAGACCGACGGCATGCATTTCAAGCCCACCGCATATAAGATGATACTGACCAAGATACAGTACACATTAAGCTGATGAAAAGAAACTACGGCAAAGAGACCGACAAAATAATACAGAGTATTTCCGAGGACGATAAGCCCACTCTGCTGCTGCACAGCTGCTGTGCGCCCTGCTCCAGCTATGTGCTGGAGTATCTGTCCCCGTATTTCAGGATAACCGTGCTTTATTACAACCCAAATATCTTCCCCGAGGAGGAGTATAACCACCGCATAAACGAGGAAAAGCGCTTTATCAAGGAATTTTCCGAAAATAACGGACTGCCCGAGGGATATATTTCCTTTGCGGAGATAGGCTGGGAAAGCGAGAAATTCTATGACGCGGTCAAGGGCTATGAGCATATCCCTGAGGGCGGAGAGCGGTGCTTTCGATGCTATCGGCTGCGGCTTGAAGCGGCGGCGGAGTATGCAAAGGAGCATGACTTTGACTATTTCACCACCACTCTCACCATAAGTCCAATGAAAAACGCAGAAAAGCTCAACGAGATCGGCGAAGAGCTGAGCGGAACATATAATGTGAAATTTCTCCCGTCCGATTTCAAGAAAAAGGGCGGATTTCTGCGTTCTACCGAGCTTTCAAGGGAGTACGGTCTGTATCGGCAGGATTACTGCGGGTGTGTGTTCTCTAAAAATGAACGTGACGATAGGATAAATAATCGAGTAGGAGGCTGCCCATTAATTGAGCAGCCGACCTCTCACACCACC
>JBJFHQ010000188.1:0-12404 GCA_051893755.1 Oscillospiraceae bacterium | reverse complement strand
ATTCCTGTACATTCCTTTTGGCGGATTTCTGTATGTTTTATTATACTGCTTACAATTTTGCCATTGCCTGACCTACCATGCATAATCCGCTTGGTGTGATCAGCCGTTCGTCGCTTAATACTACTTCTATTTTCCGCATCGCTTTTTCCCCCTCCGGGCGCTATTTTCACAGCTGCTCTTTTTCTTCTATTTTACTATATTTCTGTGGTTTTGAAAAGTAGCAGGATTTCAAGTCTGCGGATTAAGGATTTATTTTAATGCACTGTACAAGGCATACACAGCCTGTCGGGAACAGGCAAAAGAGAAATTTGGTAAAAAGAAGATAAAATAAGAATTATTTTCAATTTTCTGCGAAATTCCCTTGCAAAATTCAGCAAAATGTGCTATAATAATATTATCTATATTTCCCCGTTAAAGGAGCTTTGAAATGATTACAGGTGAACTGAAAAATAAGATCGATGGTATCTGGGATATTTTCTGGTCAAGCGGTATGACTAATCCGCTGACGGTCATTGAACAGATCACATATCTTATGTTTATAAAGATACTTGACGATAACGAACTGAAAAAGGAGTCGAATGCGGCGGCTTTCGATATGCCTGTTGCTGACCCGATTTTCGATGAGGAACATCAGATCTGCCGATGGCACAAGTTCAGACACTTTGAAGCTGAGACCATGTTCAAGAATATGACCGAAAAGGTGTTCCCATTTATCAAAGAAGACCTTCACGCCGGCAGAGACACTGCTTTTGCAAAATACATGAAGGATGCTCTGTTCCTTGTGCCGACTGCAAGAGTGCTTGTGCGTGTGGTTGATGCACTGGACAGCCTTGACCTCAACAACAAGGACATTATGGGCGACGTGTACGAGTATCTGCTGTCGCAGATCGCACAAAGCGGCACGAACGGTCAGTTCCGCACACCCCGTCATATCATCAAGATGATGGTCGAGCTTATGAAACCAAATCTCGATGATGTGATATGCGACCCTGCTATGGGCAGTGCCGGATTTATCTGTGCAGCGGCGGCTTACATATCGGAGCATTACAAGTCCGACCTCATGAAAACCGAGAACAAAAAGCATTATACGACAACAATGTTCTCCGGCTTTGATACCGACCAGACTATGCTGCGTATTGGTGCGATGAATATGATGCTCCACGGCGTGGAAGCTCCGAATATTAGTTGGCAGGATTCCCTCTCTGAGGATAACACACACAGAGAGGAATACTCGCTGATTATGGCAAATCCGCCTTTCACAGGTAGCCTTGACAAGGAGACTATTTCCAAAGATTTACTGGCACTTGCAGCCACCAAAAAGACCGAACTGCTTTTCATGGCATTGTTCCTGAAATCGTTGAAAATCGGCGGCAGATGTGCATCTATTGTTCCGGACGGCGTTCTGTTCGGTTCGAGCAAGGCACACAAGGCTCTGCGTAAGGAGCTTGTCGAGAATAACCGCCTTGAAGCTGTGATTTCTATGCCCAGCGGTGTTTTCAAGCCATATGCAGGTGTTTCGACTGCTATTGTTATCTTCACAAAAACGGGAGGCGGCGGAACCGACAACGTGTGGTTCTACGACATGAAAGCCGACGGGTTCAGCCTTGATGATAAGCGCAGCCCTATCGACCAGAACGACATTCCCGATATTATCGAACGTTTTTCGCACCTTGATGCCGAGACAAGCAGAGAGCGCACCGAGCAGAGTTTCTTTGTGCCGAAGGCGGAGATCGCGGAGAATGACTATGATCTGTCGATCAACAAGTACAAGAAGACCGAGTATGTGGCTGTGGAGTATCCGCCCACCGAGGACATTCTGGCGGAGCTGGACAGCCTGAACGAACAGGTAGCCATTGAAATGACAGAGCTGAAAGAGATGCTCAAAAAATAAAATGAAAGGAAAACAGACCCGTACAAATTCGGGTTTGTAGTTAGAATATGGAGAGAATAAAAATAGGTGAGGTCTGTAATATACTGAACGGGTATGCGTTTAAGAGTGAAAAGTACGTAGATTCAGGCATCCGTATAATAAGAATAGCGAATGTTCAGAAAGGGTATATTGAAGACAATTCACCAGCATTTTATCCTTCAAATTCATGTGGTTTGGAGAAATATATCCTTGAAGAGGGCGACTTGTTGATTTCATTAACAGGAAATGTGGGGCGAGTTGCGATTTTAGAGAAAGCATTTCTTCCTGCTGCCTTAAATCAACGTGTTGCTTGTTTGCGCATGAAAAGTAACGTAGTTAGCAAGAAGTATCTTTTTCATTTACTAAACAGTGATTATTTTGAACAACGGTGTATCCATTCATCAAAGGGAGTAGCCCAAAAGAATATGAGTACAGAGTGGCTCAAAGAATATGAAATTCCGTTGTATTCTATAAATATGCAGGAGCATATTATAGCCACCCTCGACAAACTCCAATCTATCATCACCCACCGCAAACAGCAGCTCGCTAAGCTGGACGAGCTTGTCAAAGCCCGATTTGTAGAGATGTTTGGGGATCCGGTTTCTGATACGAAAGGCTGGGGTCATAAACCGTTAAAAGAGATGCTCGTGAGCATACGCTATGGAACAAGCACTCCTCCTGAGTTTTCTGATGAAGGGTATGCTTTTATTAGAGCGACAAATATCAAGAATGGTCAAATAGTTGATAAAGACATGAAGTATATTCCGGAGCATGAGACAGAACGATTAGAAAAATGCAGACTGTCTGGAGGAGAAATCATTATTGTTCGCAGTGGCGTAAACGCTGGTGATACTTGTGTTGTTACACCTGAGTATATAGGGCAATATGCTGGATATGACATGATATTAGTTTTGAATGAAACGCTTAATCCGATATTTCTTAATACGCTTATTAATACGTCCTATATGGAAAAAATTGTAAAACCGATGACAAGGCGAGCTGCGCAACCACATTTGAATTCGGAACAGACTCAGAGTTTTCCTATTATTTGTGTTCCGATAGAATTACAAGATCAATTCGCCGCCTTTGTAGAACAAACCGACAAATCAAAAGTTGCAGTGCAGAAGGCTCTTGACGAGGCACAGCTTTTGTTTGATAGCTTGATGCAGGAGTATTTTGGGTGAGTTATGGCTAAAAGAAAGTTAAAAGCAACTCATGTGAAACGCACTACATATAAGAAGTACGAAAAAGCTCAATCAGTACTTTCAAATGCTCAGTATCTTCAAGCTAAAGATGAGTTTCTTTCTAAATTCGCATTATGTGAAATCGCTTGTAAGTCAGTCATTGAATACTATAAAAAAGCACAGGACGAGAGCGTTGATATAAAGGAAATAAAACTTGATATGCGTTCTATTCCTGCTGCTTTCGCAAAATTCAACTACGACATAGACCGGCACATACTAACGGATATCTTTAGTGCATCTAAAAAGAGAGGTCAGAAGTCTGCTAAAAAACTAAGAGATTGTATCGTTCACGCTTTATCAGAAGAAGACATTCTTGAGGTTATTAACAGAAAAGCATATCTTTATTCTGTAATGGACTCCTTTCTGAACATTATTAAGGAAGGACAAGAACAGGATATACAAACACAAGAAGCCGCTGATGCTGAAAGAGTATTGATGCCCGTTTAATATTTTGATCGCAGTGATGTTGGTATACTAATAATGAAAGAGGGATATCAACATGGAAAAAAAGATCATGACCATACTGAACGAAATGGCGGAGTATCTGAATGTCAGCCAGATGAAGAAGCTGCAAGAGGTCATTCTGAAGATGTTTGCCGAAAACGCACCGGAAAAGACTGATCTCAGCAATGCGGACTACCTGAAAATGTTCCTTGATGCAAAGCGCATCGAGGGCTGCTCCGACGTGAAAAATTCCCATCAGAAGATTATGGGATAAAACCATATAGATAAAGAGGTGTAACCATGAATTTTGACTATTTGAAGCAATTCCCGACACTCCATAAGCTGACCGGCTTTTGCAGCGATGCGGAGCAGCTTGTCTATACCAGACCGTACCTTTCCGGTATGTCTGCACGGCAGGCATTGGAGTATATCGTCAAGCTGGTCTATGCCTCAAAGATCGCGCCGACTGACGGTCTAACCATGTTCGATATGGTCGATGACCAGCGTTTTATTGACTGGCTTGGGGACAACTATCTCCTGAATACGATTCACTATGTCCGTAAAATGGGCAATGCTGCCGTACATCAGGGTGATCTCACAAGCGATGAGGCTCTTAGTGTATTGGAGAATCTGCATTTTCTTGTCGGAGAGATCATGATTCTTTTTGACAAGGTTGAGGATTATCCGCAGTATGTCAAGCCGGAGCGAAAGCAGAAGGTCTCTGCACCGGAAAAGACAGTCAAGACCGAAAAGGTGCAGCCTGAGCCGGAGGTCATTGCAGAATTTGCACAGAGAATGCGAAAAACCGTATTTTCAACTGTACACGGCAGAGATGAGAATGAAAATAAGAAGCTGTTTATCCGTGCATCACTGCGCGAATCCGGCTGGAAGATCGTTAATGTTCCGAATCAGGTGCTACCATGCTGCGCGACACTGAATTGTGTTATTGATGACAGCGGCGAAATGATCGACTATGTTCTGAATGGAAGAGACAACAGACCGCTTGCTGTAATTGAAGAGACGGAGACAAAAAAGAATCCGATTCTCGGCAGAAAAAAGGCAATGGCTGTCGCTGACAAGCTGGAACAAAAATATGGCTATAAGCCTATTGTTTACTACACGGACGGATATCATATCTATTGCATCGATCAACTTGGATTCCCTGCAAGACGTGTATTTGATTTTCATACGATAGATGAGCTGGAGCTGCTCAAACAGCGCCGGTCTATGCGTCAGGATATTTCTGCGCCTATGATTGATGAGAATATCACCAATCGTGACTATCAGAAAAAAGCGATTCGTGCGGTATGCAATGCTTTTTCAGATAATCGTCGCCGCAGCCTTATTGTTATGGCTACAGGCACGGGAAAGACGAGAGTTTCTATTTCCTGTGTGGACGTGCTTATGAAAGCCAACTGGATCAAAAATGTATTATTCCTTGCCGACAGAACCAGCCTTGTAAAGCAGGCACATAAGAATTTTAATAAGCTCCTGCCGAATGTGACAACCTCGGTCTATTCCGGCGGCAGCTTGAATAGGGATGAAAACGCTCGTATCATCTTCTCTACATATCAGACGATGATCGGTCTTATCAACGATGAGAAGAAGCAGTTTGGTATCGGCAGATTTGATTTAATTATTATTGATGAGGCACACCGTTCTATTTTCAAGAAGTACGGCGCACTGTTCCATTATTTCGACGCCTTGATGCTTGGACTTACGGCTACACCGAGGTCGGAGGAAAATAAGAGTACCTATCAGGTTTTTGCACTGAAAAATAATGAGCCTGATATGGCTTATGAACTTGAACAGGCAATTGCTGAACACCACCTCGTTGGCTTTAGTGTTCTCGACAAAACGACCGAAGCAATGAAGCGCGGCATCAAGTACGATGATCTGACCGATACCCAAAAGGAGCAGTTCGAGGAAGAATTCACTCCGGAGGGAGAAGCTGATATTGACTTTACCGGCACGGAAATTGCAGGCAGCAAAATTGGAAGACGTGTGATAAACCTCGGAACAATTGATGCAATGCTCGGCGATCTGATGAAAAACGGTCTGAAAGTAGACGGTGGAGATAAGCTAGGCAAAACGATCATATTTGCAAGCAGCCATTTAGAGGCGGTAAAAATCGTTGAGCGTTTTAATCATCTGTACCCTGAATTAGGAAGCGACTTCTGTGTGCTGATTGACAGCCATGTTGAAAACAGTGATAACCTGATCGAACAGTTAGAGCAGAGAGACAGTCTGCCTCAAATCGCTGTTAGTGTTGATATGCTGGATACGGGTATAGATGTACCCGATATACTTAACCTTGTGTTTTTCAAGCCTGTCATGTCCAAAATCAAATTTTTGCAGATGATTGGAAGAGGCACAAGACTCTCACCGGATATTTTTGGTCCCGGTGAAGATAAGCGCGGATTCCTGATTTTTGATTATTTTGATAATTTTGGATATTTCAGCACAAAGGGTAACTGGTCTGATACATCATCAACCGGTAAGAAGTTCTACGAAACACGCTCTCAGACATATAATATCAATAAGAGAAGGCTCAGTATCCTGAAACAGCTACAGGAAGCGAAAAAGCGAACAGCGTTTGAAGAGCGATATATGGCGGAACTTCATGACTTTTTCGTAGCAGAACTGCGTTCCCTTAACAATGATGAAGTTGAAGTGCAGTATCATATGGCTTATGTCAGCAAATACAGAACCGCTGAAAACTGGGATCACATTTCTGATATGCAGCAACAGGAAATAGAGGAGCATATTCTCGCACTGCTCCATTCCGAAAAGGCACACATGAAGGTGAAATCCTTTGATATGCTTATATATGTCATTGAGGATGAGTTTAAGCGGAAGATTGATGAGGGAAAAGACCCTTTAAAAATCAGAAACGGCTTTGTCAATGTATCTAATGAGATCACTGCTCGTATGAAGGATCTGTTAAAGCTGAAGACAATTCCTGCGGTTATCAGTAATGAACAGTTGCTCCGTGACATGATGCACTGTGAGTATCTGTACACAGATTTCTCTCTTGAAAAAGCAGAAACAGTCCGTAAACAGCTTCGTGATCTGATGCAGTATCTGCCAAATGTAAAACGCTACTTCATTATTGATATTCCGGATAAAATTGATGTTGATTCTGATGCTCCCACGGACACACAGAAGCCTTATTCTGAACGTGCATTGGAATATATTGCAAACAGCAATCATCCTTCCCTTGCAAAAATCAGAAACCTCGATGCCTTGACCGATGCGGAAAAGGAAGAACTGACACAGACTTTCTGTGAAAAGCTGGGAACAGAAGCAGAATTCAAGACATGGTCTGGTAATATGGCTTTGTTGCCGTTTTTGCGGATGCAGGTCGGTATTGCAGACGAGGCAATTCAAACGAAATTCGGTACGCTGCTAAACGATGTCGCATTGAATGATATGCAGCGAAGCTATATGCATCAGATTGTGGAGTATGCCAAGAAGAACGGTGACATCACCTTTATGGATTTACAAAGGGAGAGTCCGTTCTGCGATTATGATATTGTTGAGTTGTTTGGCGACAAAACGATTTTGATTAAGAATCTTGTAAACGGTATCCACAAGCCCATATTATAAGAGGTGCAACATGGATATACTTGAAATATTGAAAACCAGCAGCAGTGATCTCCTTCCGGAAGATTTGGAGTTATTCAAGACTGAACTTGCTGTCGGCGGATACTCGGAGGAATATCAGAAAGAATGCACCGAATTAATAAAGGCACTTGAAAACTGGCAGCAGGAGGCAAAGCCCACAAAGACCTCGGATATCAGCGAAGTTGTATCTGCAATGCAGGTCGATGCATCCCAGATAAATCCGAACGGGCAGTCTAAAAGCACAGTGCCGTTTTTGGAACAATTTAAAGCCGACCTCAATGCCATGAGGCTGTCAGAAAAATATAGAAGCAGTTTTCGAACATATATTAAACAGCATCCGGAATTTGATGAAAGCTTTGTCGATGCAAATTTCAGCCTTTTTGAAGAGTGGGAAATCGAAGCAATCCTCTCGGAGCTTACATTCAGTGAACAATTCCTTGAGAAATATTTCTCCGTCCTTGATAAGAACAAGATAGCAAGATACCAGCTATTCAGCGAACATTTCTATCAGAAGCATTTTTCGGATTTCGATGCTGAAACGGTACTGAAAAAGGGGAAAAATGAGTGGCGTAAAAAGGAAAATCGCTCAAAGCAGTTCGCTGTTTTTCTTAGATTAAAGGGAGTGCAGTATTGATTACTATAAACGAAGCAAAAAGGCTGATCAAGCGAGTGCTGCTTGCTAATATTGTCAGCGAAAAGAAAGACCTTGCGATAACGCCGTTGATATCGGGAAAACACGGCATTGGTAAATCACAGATGATAAAATCAATTGCCAGTGACCTCGGTGGTGTATGCATCACAATAGAAGGTGGAACACTCAAGGAAGGCGAGATCACTGGTCTGCCGTACCAGTATAAAGATGAAAACGGTAATATCCGTTTTCGCTTTCTGCCATATTATGCCGTCGAGCGTATCCAGACCGAACAAAAAAGGCTGTTTCAGTTCTCCGGAACGGAGACTGTTGAAACAGCACTAAACGGTGATGAGAATAGGTATGCGCTCGAAGATTTGACACCGATGCAGAAACTTGCAATGCTGCGAAATGGCACTGTGAAGCCTGTTATCATTTTTATTGATGAAATAAATAGAACCGAAAATTCTGTGTATAAGGAACTCATGAATATACTGCTTACACGAAGTGTCAACGGATATAATTTTCCGTGGTGGGTACTTTTTGTCGGTGCGATGAATCCGAGTACGCAGAACAGCCTGTATGCAACAAATGAAATGGACCCCGCACAGCTTGACAGATTTCTTAAAATCAAAGTGTCTGACAATACGAGAGAATGGCTGAAATATGGTGCCAGTGCCGGCATTTCACCGGAGATACTTGCATTTATCAAGGATAACCCGAAATGCCTTTCAAGCAACGATAAGGAGCTACAGGACGACGAAAAGCCGTCACCCTCTCCACGTGGATGGGATATGGTGGACAGCCTCTTGAAATCAGAGCCTCTTATAAGATCATTTTTTACAGACAAAGAGAATGACCCTAAAGTTGTAGAAAAGGATATGAAAAATCTTGTATCTGCAAAACTTGGCGCATCGGTGGCAACGATGTTCTTTGCAAGTATGGTCGCACAGGTACGGGCAATTACGCCGGAGGAGATTTTTGCCGATGACGAAAATCTATCACAGATGTCACCAAAAATTAAACAGCTTTCCGCAGCAAAGAAAATCCAGACCTGTGATCTCATGCTCGATTATCTGAAAGAGAATATTGAGTTTATGATGCTCATTAAAGCACAGTTTGAGATAAATAAGAAACAGCTTTCAAAACTTGTGACAATCCTTGACTCATCTGCAAGGCTGCTCTTCGCACAGAAGTTATCGGCAGCCGTTTCAAGTGACGGTAACAGTTTGATTGAACTGCTGTTTGACGTTTTTGAAAGAGATTTGATTGATATGCTCGACTTGTCTGATGCGACAAGAAAACTGATAGAGGAAAGCTGATGGAGTCAAATAGCATTAAAGAATATCTGCTCCGCATTAAAGATGATATTGATGCCGTAGAAAATGGCAGCCGTGAACTAAACCTTTTTGCTGAAATAGAATCCGATTTTTATCAGATGCTTGAGCTTATCAAGTTATTTATGATTTCAGAACGAGACAGCTATTACGGCTATTTCATGATGAATCTTTCTTATCACGCCGACTTCTGTTCCAATTGTATTGCCGGCATCAGGCTTAACACATACCCTCCAGTGATGGATTCTAATCCATTGTTGCTCTGCAAGTATTCGCTGAAGGAAATCATTTTTATTATTTGTCACGAAATTGAGCATATTATTTTGGGACACCCTGCTGAAATGGTGAAGTCAAATCCAACTGGTGATCCTGAAATCTTTGAACGCTTTAACATTGCTGCGGATGCTTCGGTAAATGATCGTCTGCGATATGAAATTGAAAACGAGAATAGAGCGTTCATGACCATACCGGACAGATGTATACTATCTGAAACGCTCATGAAGATGTTCCGTTTAATGCGTGTCAGACCACTGGAAAACTATCAATACTACTACAATCTCATAAAAAATAAAAACACATCTGATGATGAGAACGATATATCTGGCAGTGAACATTCACAGGCAAACGGGAATAATAACAATTCGGAGCAGCCTGATTCAACGGGTACTCATGATGATGAAAACGAGGATCAGATTATAACCTCGCAGAACTGCGGGAAATCGGATGACCATAACTGGCAGGCAGGCGATGATGCAGATGAGATAGTATCCCTTATCCGCGAGTTTATCAATGAGTCCACAGAAATGATGGACGAGGAGACTCGGGGTCTTATGCCTGCTCATTATTTGGAGCAGGTAAAAAAAATCAACGAGCCGCCTATAATTTCATGGCAGCGAGTGCTGAAAAAATATATAGGCATAATCTCAGCCGGCAAGAGAAAAACCAGAATGCGGCTTAATCGCCGACAACCAAGCAGATATGATCTTTCTGGTGAAATGAATGATAGGATGCTGAAAATCGTTGTTGCAATCGATACCTCCGGCTCTGTATCTAACCGTGAGATTGCACAGATATTCAATGAGATATTTGCAATTCTGGCAAAACGAAAATATTGCATTACTGTCATTGAATGCGACAGTGAAATTCAGCGAATCTATCTGATTCACAATCCTTCCGATGTGAAACTCGATGTGGCAGGACGCGGCGGCACCGCTTTTACTCCAGTGATAGAGCATATCAACTCCGACCGATATTACCGTGACGCATTGCTAATTTATTTTACTGACGGCTACGGAGAGGACAGAATTCCTCGTCCTATGACATATCGAAATATATGGGTAATTACCGGAAGGAGCGAGGAATTGTCGCTGAAAAACCCATACGGTGCAGTAATAAGCTTTGAGGAGGGTGAAAACGCATGACAGAACCATTGACAACTAAAACCCGCCTCATCGGGAAAATGCTCATCGACTGGTGTTCGCAGAAAGAACAAGAAAACGCACACATTCATTTTGACCGCAAACTATGTGACGGCTTGCAGAATATTCGATTTACCAGCGATAATCTCGATGCAGCGTTTCCGCAGAATCGGTATGATGATGGTTATGTTCTGTGTTACGAACTCTGTAATACAAGTGATCAGACTTTGTTGACTGTTAAAATTGATAGAAAGCACATAGGAAAGCGACTGACAAAATTATTCGATAAGCTACTGCTGGCTGTCGGTATATCTGAGACAGATGATAGCGGTATTATGTTAAAGTGTTGGAATATTTCAGAGGAAATAGAAAATATCTCTCAAATAACTGAAGTCCTTAATCAGTTGTTCGATTATGAATTATCCTATTTTGAAACAGAGATGAAAGCGTGGCTTGCGGATCATGACAGAAAAATCAAACCGTTTCCGCAATTTGAGCAGGAGGTCATATCAAATACGGATCTTCCAGATGAAATGTTGATCGAAGGTGCAATGCGTGATATCCTGACAAACAAATATGAGCGCAATAAAAAAGCCAGAGCAAGATGTATAGCACACTACGGCACGGCTTGCTTGGCTTGCGGTATTGACTTTGGTGCATTGTATGGCGAGGAATTCTCTGGAAAAATTGAGGTGCATCACAGAAAGCCCCTGCACGAGATAAAAGAGGATTATGTCGTTGATCCTATCAAGGATCTTGTTCCGGTTTGCCCTAATTGTCATATGGTGATACACAGCAAAAAAGATGGTGTTTTCACTGTAGAGGAAGTCAGGGCAATGCTACATAAAATCGAACTCCAGTAAAGCAGATTACAGGTCAGAAAATTTCGATTCTTATTTTATCTTCTTTTTACCAAATTTCTCTTTTGCCTGTTCCCGACAGGCTGTGTATGCCTTGTACAGTGCATTAAAATAAATCCTTAATCCGCAGACTTGAAATCCTGCTACTTTTCAAAACCACAGAAATATGGTAAAATAGAAGAAAGTGCGAGCTGCGAAAATAGCAAAAGCTATTTTCCACTGACTGCGCGAGCGGTCTTTGTAAGCTGATAACATCACAGCAGGGGAAGCCTGTCGGGTAAGGAGTAGCCAATCGCCCGTACCGAGTCCTTGGGGGTGAACTGGTAACATAAGCCCTAAGCGTAGGACAGGGAGCAGCAGAGCCGTAACGAAAGTGAAGCGATTGAGCCGGGAAATCATTATTCAGAGGGAACTGGTCGATGCCGTTTTCTTAGCAGCAGACAACACCGCGGTGAACGATAAAGGCAAGTTCAGTGCGGCAGCCCCCGGTCTGAGAGCATGGCGAGGTTGATGAAGACGTGGACAGAGATTCACGCAGGTGAGTTATCGGAACAGCTGAGGTCCTGACATATCCCGAAAGGGTAGACAAAATCAAGCGGCGCAGGAGCCGCAAGACGTTTCAATGTATGTCGGGAAGTCCGATGTCATCATAGTACCGAAGAAACTTGTGAAAGCAAGTGGAGGGAAGGGTGACACATTTCATAGCTTCGGGTAAAGAAGCTGCTGTACAGACATGGAGAGCTGAGAATATGGTGAGCGGAATACTCGGAATAAACTACAAAATCAGTAAAGCAAACAGAACAGACGGTAAGGTACAGAATCTGGCGGCACATATTGACAAGGATATGCTGAAAGCGATACACCGTAAGATGAAATCGGGAAAGGCAAGCGGAATCGACAAGGTGACAAAAGAGGAGTATGAAGCCGAACTGGA
>JBJFHQ010000187.1:0-2704 GCA_051893755.1 Oscillospiraceae bacterium | reverse complement strand
AGCAGCCTTACGTCAAAACGTGCTGCAGCCTGTTAAATCGGACTATACAGTCAAATGATTTTTGCAGTTACGGGAAAATAAAGGAGAACTAACAATGGCTGAAAAAGAGTACATAGACCGTGATATGTATTATCAGAAAATAAATGACTTGTCAAAAGGCGGGTGCGGAGATTATCCTCTTTATCGTCTTGCTATTAACGATTGCATGAATGTGCTTGATGAAATGCCCGCCGCCGACGTCGTGGAAGTCGTAAGGTGTAAGGATTGCAGACACGTTAATGACGGATATAGGAATGTAAACATATTATTATGCAGAAATTTTTACGAAAATCCTGTATCTGGTAATGATTATTGTCGCTGGGGCGAACCAAAAGATACTACATCTGCTGATAGTGAGACTGTGAAGCACGGGCATTGGGTTCCGACAGACTGGGGCTTTAAATGTTCAGCCTGTGATTATGGCTATGAGCACGAAGGATATACACAATTTTTCAACTACTGCCCGAGCTGCGGTGCAAAAATGGACGGAGGTGATTGAAATGGGGAACACACCCTGTACAAGGGAGCGTATTATTGCGGTCGAGCACATTCTGGAATGCAGCTCCAGACCGCTGACCGTTCCAATGATAGTGCAAAAGGTCAAGGACATTTACGGCATTCCCGCAGACATCGGGTCGGTACATGCTGACATCAGAGCTCTTAAAATGTTCTATGACATCCGACACGGCGGCAAGAAGGTCGGGTATTACATAGCGGATAGCAAAGCTGAAGAGAATGTTTAGCCACTAATCGGTCTGGCGTGCGCTGTGTGACGTTTTTGTGCTATGGGTAGTATAATTTCACATCAAAGGCACGAAACGTCATACAGAGCATTTCTCGGCGTTTTAGTAGACACGGCTATAAGGGAGGAAGATAAAATGACGGTTGACGAGGTCAAAGCAGAGCTTAAACGGGTCAGGGCTGCAAAAAAAGCCTATCGTCTTGCAAATGACCGCGCGAATGACTACGAGCAGACACTGACAGGCGGCAAGACAGTCCGTTACGGCGGGAACGGCGAGAGCCACGAGAATCGCGGCAATCCCGTCGAAAATGCTTACTGCGAGCTGATATCACTCAAAGATGACAAAGAGCAGCACAGGCGCGAGTACATAGCCGCATTTACACGTGCGCGGTATCTGATAGACCTCGTTGCCGACCCTGCTCAGCGTGAGGTGCTGGACCGCAGGTATATCCGCGGCGAGCTGTGGGAGGATATTGCGGTGAGCATGAATTATTCACGGCGGCATATCAATAGGCTCCACGGCTGGGCTTTACAGTGCATTGCAAGACAGGCAAAGTAAAAGATGTCCTTGTATGTCCCATTTTGTCTGTGATATAATTACAATAGCAAAGTGTAAATTATAACCGCCTCGTCCGAGGGTATCACTGATATCTTCGGCAGGCGGTCTTGCTTTGCCCGTAAATGGCAGGTGATATAATGCTGAAAGCGTGTATATATTGCGGCAGAGTGCACCCTAAAGGATTTGTGTGCCCTCGTAAGCCTAAGCCGCTAAACAAATATGATAAACAAATAGACGTGTTCAGAGGCTCTGTACAGTGGAAAAATAAACGAGCGCATATATTCAAGCGAGATCTTTACATGTGCCGCGTGTGTCTTGAAAACGGCATATACTGTTCAGGTGACTTGTCCGTCCACCACATAACGCCTATTGCTTCTGATTATTCAAAGCGGCTTGATGATGATAATCTTATCACATTGTGCAGCTATCACCACGAGGCAGCGGAGAAGGGAGAGATATCCGCAGAGCATCTCCGCAGCCTCGCAGAGCATGAACCGCTTTGACACATACCCGCCCGAGGGTGAGTGGGCAAAAAATCAAAGCATCTTCCACCAACGCCGGCCATGAGTAAACAAAAAATCGACAAAATGAAATTTTTCGGAGGTGACACTATGGCAAGACCCTGCAAGCCTGCAAATGCACAGGCTGAATTTACAAGTATAAATCAGCGAAAGAGGATTGAACAGCGGGCAGATGCTGAAAACAAGATCGGCGGCGGCAAGGTCAAGCTTGTCCCGGAAAGATGGCTTACACAAAAGCAGAAAGAATATTTTAATTCTGCGGTTAAGTATCTGGAGACCGCTGATGTTTTGCGGGCTGCCGATGTGCATATCCTCTCGGAATGGGCGTGGGTTCTGGATATGAAAAAGCAGGTCGAGTTTGAAATCAATGAGAATCCCGAATTGAAGTATAACCGCGCTGTCATGGCGGCTCTGGACAAGTATACAAAAACGTTCTTTCGATGCTGCAATGAGCTGGGATTCTCTCCGCAGGCTCGGGCGAAGGTGGCGGCGAACATAGTCAAAGCGGACGACGGAACGGAAATGCTCCGCAGGATACTTGCGGACGACGAAGAGGAGGACGAAAATGCTGAAATGTGAAATACGTGCAGATAATACCCTCCACATCGAGGGGTATGTGAATGCAGTCGAGAGGGATTCAAAGCCTGTTATGGTGCCCTCTCTGGGGAGATGTGTGGAGCAGGTCAGAGCGGGAGTATTCGGTGCAGCTCTGGCAGAAAATCCCGATGTTGAATTGCTTGAAAATCATGACCACAGCCGAAAGCTTGGCTCCACGTCGGACGGGGTGCTTACTCTTTCCGAGGATTCTATCGGGCTTCGGGCTTCCGCTGATATTTCAGACCC
>JBJFHQ010000186.1:0-2710 GCA_051893755.1 Oscillospiraceae bacterium | reverse complement strand
CATCCAGAAAATTCTCCGACAATACCATAGACCCGTTAGACGCAGCCTTTTCAGAAGTGATCCTATATTCCAGACCTGTCTTATCCACCGACCCGAAGGTTTTTACATAGTTGAGCGTTTCATCGGTGTCAAAGCATATTGTGGAGCCTGCTGCCGGAGCTTCCGTTTCCTTTTCAGATTCGGCGCATGCAGAAAAAGCGGTTGCTGAAAAACCGATCACAGCCGCTGCCGCAATGCTGATAATTTTCTTCATATTCATATCATATTTTCCTACCCTTTGCGAAAATTTACATAGACCCTACCCATTTATCAATGTATGGTCAAATAAAAAATCAAATAACACTCTATTATATATTTTACTACATCGAGTAAAATTTGTCAATACAATTTTGCACCTAATACGAAATCATTTTGTAAATTTTTTTCTATAATTAAGGAAAAGCTGATCAAAGGCGAAGCCAATGTTTCCGACGCTCCGAAAAAATGGAGCCGCAAACGCCCGACAGAGCTTTCCATGCCGAATCTGCATATTGCGCTCACAGCTGCACCCGAAGCAGACGCATCTGTGTCTGCCGCGGACGCAGCTGAAAAAAGCTTATTCCGACTTATCCGCTGAAAGGATAACGTCTGCTACGAGGTTTGCGGGGAGCTGCTCATATCTTAAAAATTCCATTTCAAAGCTGCCCTTGCCTCTTGTTATCTGCCGCAGCTGTGTGGTAAAGCTATGCATTTCTCTCATAGGCACCTCAGCGTCGATGCAGGTATAGCCCTTCTTGACGGGATTCATTCCCACAACTCTTCCTCTGCGCTTGTTAAGGTCGCCCATGATATCGCCCGTATTGTCGTCGGGAGCGATGACCGAAAGCTTTCCGATAGGCTCTAAGATAGCAGGGTCTGCCTGCTTCATGCCCTCCTTATAGGCAATGGAAGCGGCTGTCTTGAATGCCATTTCCGAGCTGTCAACGGGGTGATAGGAGCCGTCCACGAGGATAGCCTTCACGCCCACTACGGGGAAGCCTGCCAGAACGCCCTTCTTCATGGAATCCTGGAGACCCTTTTCAACTGCGGGGAAGTAATTCTTGGGAACTGCGCCGCCGAATACCTTCTCCTCAAACACCAGCGTATCGGAAACGCAGGGCTCAAATTCTATCCATACATGACCGTACTGTCCATGACCGCCCGACTGCTTCTTGTGCTTGCCCTCGGTCTTGACCTTCTTGCGGATAGTCTCCTTATATGCGATCTTCGGCTCGGTGAGCACAACGTCTGCGCCGAACTTTGATTTCAGCTTGGATATAGCCACTTCCAGATGCTGCTCGCCCAGTCCGGAGAGTATCTCTTCCTTTGTATCGGGGTCGCGGAACTCGGCAAGGGTCTTATCCTCCTCAAGGAGCTTCTGGAGACCTGCGGAGATCTTGCTCTCGTCGCCCTGAGCCTTGGCGCTCACTGCCATGCTGAAGCAGGGCTTGGGGAACTCGATGGGCTCGAATGAGATAACTCTGCCCGATGCGCAGATAGTATCATTGGTGCCTGCGTTGATCTTCACAGCAGCTACGATATCGCCAGCCTGTGCGGAAGCTACCTCAGTCTGCTTCTTGCCGCATACGGTGTAAAGCTTGCCCAGCTTTTCGGGATTGCCTGTGGCCGCGTTGATATAATCGCCGTTGGACTTGATAACGCCGTCCATGACCTTGATAAAGGACATTTTTCCAACGAAGGGGTCTGCGATGGTCTTGAATACGAAGCCTGCTGCGGGAGCGGAGCTGTCGTAATGAGTCTCCACGATATCATCCCCTGCGGTTGCAGCAACGGGAGGACAATCTGCGGGAGAAGGCATCAGCAGCTCGATCTCCTTAAGGAGCATATCAATGCAGCCCATGGTGATATCCGAGCAGCAGATAACGGGTGTGATAACGCCCGAATTCATGCCCTTATGCAGACCGTGAACAAGCTCCTTCTGAGTGAAAGCCTCGCCCTCGAAGAATTTTTCCATAAGCTCGTCATCGGTCTCGGCAACAGCCTCGGAGAATGCGGCTACAAGGCCGTCCATACGGTAATCCATCTTCTCGGATATCTCGGAAGTGGGCATTTCAGTCTCGCTGACATTGCCGTTTTCATCGTATTTATAGCACTTCATCTCAATGAGATTAACGTAGGAAACCACCTGTCTGTCCTTGATAACGGGCACGATAACGGGGCACACTGTAGGACCGAAAACGGTTTTCAGGTCGGTGAGGACGTTATAGAAATTAGCGTCGGGATCGTCTACCTTTGTGATGACGAACATTGTAGCCTTGCCTGCCTTGCGTGCAGCCTTGTAAGCCTTTTCTGCATTTGCCAGATAAGTGGTAGCATCGCTATCCCATTCCTTTGCCAATCTTGCATACTGTGCCATAGCAGCAGCATAGTTCAAGGTTGCAGCATAGGTAACCGGCTTTACGATACGTTCCAGCGGATCATCTGCCGGAGCAACGCAAAGTGCTGTCCACTTGTAGTCGTGAACCTTGTGGTAAACCATGCCGTCTGATCTCTGCATCTTATTGAAGAAATCAGCTTCTACCTTTACTTCGTCCAGAATATCCGGCATACCATTGCCATTTTCCGGAACAACAACTGTACCAGAACCGTCTGCCCACTTGGAAGCATCGCCATCCATCAAGTCGCTCTCATACAGATTCAACAGTGTCCACATGGAAACACCGCCGTTTAC
>JBJFHQ010000185.1:0-12448 GCA_051893755.1 Oscillospiraceae bacterium | reverse complement strand
GGTGGTGTGAGAGGTCGGCTGCTCAATTAATGGGCAGCCTCCTACTCGATTATTTCTTGTCTATCTCGTCAAGGATATGCTTGAAAATATTTGACGATGATTTAGATGTTTCCGTTGAAGCAGTTTCCTCCGGAGGAACTGTCGTGACTGTCGTTTCCTCTGTTTCGGAAGGAAGGGTCATCATATCGGGTACGGGAGCAGTTGTGATATCCGACGTGGTCTCTTCCGTTTCGGGAGCTGTTTCCGAAGTAGCTTCGGTGACTATATCCTCGGGAATTTCATAGACGGTATTGCGCTCATATTCCATATAATAATATATTTCGGTGAGTACCTTCTTATAAGCGCTTGCCGAAAGATGAATGCCGTCTCCGCCGTTATTCTCGGAAGCCAGATAGCCATAACTGTCGGTCAGAGAATCGTGGATATTGATATAGGTCAGATAATCCACCTCACTGCATTTTTCTTCGACAGCCTTATTGTACTCGTTTATGCGGTTATTTCCGTCCATTTCAACGTTCCACTTATGGGAGCTGCTCATAGGTGAAATAGACACAGCATATACCTTGCAGCCCGGGTCTGAGTCGATATAGCTCTTGGCGAGGCTGCAGAGATTCTCCGCATATTTATCCTCACTGACCACATACAGGTCATTCATGCCCATCCATATGTATATCTGCTTAGGCTGATACAGCTTTACAATGCTAAGCGCATCAAGCTCTGCTGTGGAGTTGCTCTTATACTGGAAGGTGTATTTGTTGATACCCCATGTAGATACGTTCAGTCTTGCAGCCACATTCTCCACATTCAGACAGCCCGCATATATTTTCAGTCCGCTGCAGATAGAGTCGCCGATAAACAGACTGTCAGAGAAATATTCCGAGAAAACCACGTCTTCGGCGTTTTTGTATTTGTCCTTGTCCACAGTCTTGAAGGTGGTCTCCGAAGGTACGGTCTGCACGGGAGCAGCTGTTGTTACAGTCGTTGTTGTAACTGTAGGCGAGGTGCTCTGCACAGTAGTTTCTGTGGGTGTGGTCTCCGAAGCGGGATTTGTGCTGTTTTCGGAGATAAGCTCGTCCGTTTTGGAAGCAGCCGCAGTGGGGGAGAAAATTGTTTCATGTGAAACACTCTCTTCCGAAATATCGGAGGTTTCTTCCGTGATCTCGGACTCCTGCTCGGTATATTCCTCGGTGTCGGAGCTTTCCTTTGTTTCTGCGGTAATGGTGTCGGGTTCGGTCTCCGGTGCCGATGTCTGAGTGTCCGAATTATTTCCGCAGCCGCAGAGAACAGCGGAAACAAGTATTGCTAAAATAATATTTTTTATATTCTTTCTCATTTTCACAAGTCCTATATTTTTCGTTTACTGACTATTTAATTATACTACATCGGCACGTTATTGTCAATAAAAATATTGACAAATATCAGAAAAATTATCGACCTTTAATTTCATATTTATGTGGTTTGCGGATAACAGCGGCATATTTTCCATTCTGTCGGCAAAAAAAGTCCGCAGCTCAATAAATGACCTGCAGACTGATGTTTTTATTTAAATGATGTTCATATCTGAACGGAATAGTTGGGAGCTTCCTTGGTGATGTAGATATCGTGGGGGTGAGATTCCTTAAGACCTGCGCCTGTAATTCTTACGAAGCGTGACTTCTCGTGGAGTGTCTCGATATCCTGACAGCCGCAGTAGCCCATACCGGAACGAATACCGCCTACCAGCTGGAAGATAGTATCGGAAACAAGTCCCTTGTAAGGAACACGTCCTTCAACTCCCTCGGGAACCAGCTTCTTTGCGCCCTCCTGGAAGTATCTGTCCTTGGAGCCGCATTCCATTGCGCCCAGCGAGCCCATGCCTCTGTATACCTTGAAGGAACGTCCCTGATAAATTTCTGTAGCACCGGGAGCTTCCTCGCAGCCTGCAAGCAGTGAGCCCAGCATTACAACATTTGCGCCAGCTGCAAGAGCCTTTACGATATCGCCCGAATACTTGA
Organism: Oscillospiraceae bacterium; assembly: GCA_051893755.1. Lineage (GTDB taxonomy): Bacteria > Bacillota > Clostridia > Oscillospirales > Ruminococcaceae > RGIG4694. Next base: position 10,454 of record JBJFHQ010000185.1, on the reverse strand, counting down.
TACCGCCGTCTGCGATAACGGGGATATCATATTTCTGTGCAACGCATGCTGCGTCATAAACTGCGGTGATCTGAGGAACGCCGATACCTGCAACAACACGAGTTGTACAGATAGAGCCGGGTCCGATGCCCACCTTGATGCAGTCAGCGCCTGCCTTGATAAGGTCCTCGGCAGCCTCCGCAGTTGCGATATTTCCTGCGATAAGTGCAACGTCGGGGTACTTGTTCTTTATCATGTCAACGCATTTCATAATGTTTGCGCTGTGACCGTGTGCGGAGTCAAGCACCAGCACATCGACCTGTGCATCGCGGAGAGCACCTGCTCTGTCGAGAACGTCTGCTGTCACGCCGATAGCAGCGCCGCAGAGAAGTCTGCCGCTCTTATCTCTGGAGGAATTGGGATACTGAACAGCCTTTTCGATATCCTTGATAGTGATAAGTCCCTTAAGAGTGCCGTTGTCGTCGATAAGGGGAAGCTTCTCGATCTTATGCTTCATAAGTATCTTCTGTGCTTCTTCGAGGTCGGTGCCTACGGGAGCTGTGATGAGGTTATCCTTGGTCATTACCTCGCTGATAGGAGTGCTGTAATCGGTGAGGAAGCGCAGGTCACGGTTTGTGAGTATCCCCACCAGCTTGCCCTTTTCATCAACGATAGGCACACCGGAGATCTTGTATTTGCCCATGAGCTTGTCTGCATCGGCAACAGTCTTGTTTGCGGTAAGGGAGAAGGGATTTACGATAACGCCATTCTCGGAACGCTTTACCTTATCGACCTCGTCGCACTGCTGTTCAATGGTCATGTTCTTGTGGATAATACCGATACCGCCCTCACGGGAGATAGCGATAGCCATTTTGGACTCTGTAACGGTATCCATTGCAGATGTCATAATAGGAGTATTAAGATAAATATCCTTCGCCAGTCTTGTCCTGAGATTGATCATATTGGGAGTTACGTCCGACTTTCCGGGCACCAGAAGCACATCGTCGAATGTAAGACCCTCTTTTCCGAATTTGTTGTCAAAGTTAGTATCGAGCATAAATCTTTCCTCCTATAAACCTATTTAATCAGAACCTTTCCACGTAGGATATGCGTGCGGATTTTCGAGCATAATTTTGTTGCAGAGAAGGCAAAAATGCGCAGGCGGGCTGGTGCCCGGCAAGCATTTTTAACGCAGTCTGCGGCAAAATTTGCCGAAAAGACGTGCGTATATCCTATGTGGATAGGTTCTCATACTATATTATATCAATTTTACTCTTTTTTTTCAGTAATTGCAAGCATTTTTTATGAAATCTCATGTAGATTTTTGTGAAAAAAAGACGATACATTTTGTGTACTTTTTCGTTGGTGTTTAATCAACAAAAAATACCTTTGCTCCATGAGGAGCAACCTCTGCCGATATTTCGGAAACGTTGTCCGACTGCCTGCCCGACCACAGATCTCTTATGCTTACAACGGGAGTATCTATCTCGGCTTCGGCAAGTGATACGGTTATCCTTGCTTTTTCCTCGGAGGTGTTGAACAGTGCGATATAATATCCTCCGTCGCGGCGGTGAGCCTTCCAGACTATCCTTTCGCAGCCGTTTTCGGTGCGGCGGTAGAGCTGATGTGCCGAGCGGGACTGTACGAGCATTTCAAGTACAGCAGAATTGGTCAGCAGCTTTTCGGTGAAATCGTCGTTCATGGTAAGCTCACCGCCTATCATAAGGGGAGAACGCATTATGCACCATAGAGTGAGCATGGTCATCTGTTCATCCTCGGTGAATTTTGTGCGGTTATTTTTGTCGTAGTCCTGCAGGATAGCTCCCACAGGCAGCATATCTGCATCGGGCCAGTGACCGGGCCCTGCATGAGTGCACCATTTTTCCGCACGGAAGAACATGTCGTAAAGCTGCTCCCAGTTGTCCCAGAAATCGTCGGTGATCCTCCAGAGATTGGCGTGCTGCTTTAAATGCTCCGCCTCTTCAAGGGGAGCAGGCCCGGGAGATAAGGACAATACCATTTCCCGTCCGCAGTTATCGATCGCATTTCGGATAAGCTCGATCTCTCCGTGAGGATAGTGATTTGCGATATCGTCCACCTTGACATAATCCACGCCCCACTCTGCGTAGAGCTTGAAGATGCTGTTGTAATACTCGGTAGCACCCTCTGCTTCAGGGTTTATACCATACATATCGGTATTCCAGCGGCAGGTGGAATTTGTATCGGCTATCTGGCGGGCAGTTTTGTCTGTGCCGAGGATTTTTGTATTGCGGTGAACAGCCTGACGGGGAATACCTCTCATAATGTGTATGCCGAATTTCAGCCCGAGAGAGTGGATATACTCGCCCAGCGGAGCAAAGCCTCTGCCGTCGGCTGCAGAGGGAAAGCGGTTCACAGCAGGGATAAGTCTGCTGTACTCGTCCATTTCAAGCTCTGTGAAGGGGTGATACTCGTGATTCTGTGCGGTGGGCTCGGACCACTGTATATCCACCACGATATACTCCCAGCCGTATTCCTTAAGATCATTTGCCATGTATTCTGCATTTGCGCGGACAGTTTCCTCGCATACGGACGCGCCGTAGCAGTCCCAGCTGTTCCAGCCCATAGGGGGTGTTTGTGCGACCATTGTGATTCCTCCGATATGATTACTTTATATAATTATACCACAGATTCCCTTAGATTGCAATGATTTTATTATTGATGTTATCGTATAAAAATGTTCCATGTGAAACATGTGATATAAATTCCTCTCCGATAAAAGATTTTTTCCTTTACATATGGATAAAAAAATGATATAATTATTGTAAGACCTATTTAAGGAGGAACGGTATGGAAATTGGAAGATCATCACCGCTGATACAAAAGCTTTTCGGAGCTATGAACAAAGCGGGAGACGGACTTTGCAGTCTGAATAAAAAAGCTGAGCAGATACAGGGACATATCCCCGAGATGATCGCAATGCTGCTGTATGCGGTGCTGCATATTGTGATATCGGTATTTCACGAGCCTTGGCAGGACGAAGCAATATCATGGCAGATAGCACGATGCGCTTCTGTTGAAGATATAATATTCAAGCTGCCACATTATGAGGGACATCCGCCGCTGTGGCATCTTGTACTTGTGCCCTTTGCAAAGCTGGGGTGTCCCTATGAGCTTTCACTTTCTCTGGTGAGTCTTGTTTTTTCGGGACTTGCGATGGGACTGCTGATATTTAAATCGCCTTTCCCGCGGATAGTACGGCTGCTGCTTCCGTTTACATATTTTCTGTTTTATCAGTACAGCATAATTTCCCGTCCCTACTGCATTATGATGCTGGCATTCATGCTGGCGGCTGTCACATATAAGAACAGGGATACAAAGCCGTGGCGGTTCATACTTTCGCTGATGCTGTTATGCCTGTCAAGCGCATACGGTATACTGCTGGCGGGAGGTATTACCATTGCATGGCTTATCAAGCTGTTCAAAGCCGAAAAATTCCGGCTTCTTCTGAATAAAAGCAGAACGATATCCATGCTGTGTCTGCTTGTCCTTGCGATACTTCTCATTCTGGAGATAATACCCGCAGAGGGGGCATATGCGGCGACTCCGCAGAACATTCCCGACACAAATAATATCCTTGTCAGATCACTGTACACATTTTTTGTGCTGCCTGCAGACACATGTGTGACAGACGTTTTTTCATACTGCGACAGACTTACTCGTGTAGGACTCACAACAGCTTCGATGATCTCGGGCGTGTTTGTCGGTATACTAATCTGGGCAGTTGTCCTTTATATTGCAAAACGGAAGAAAACCGCACTTGATCTGCTGGTACCTTATTGTTTATTCGCCGCATTTGCAGCTGTAAAATATATGTATCTTCATCATCAGGGAATAGCTCTTCTTTTATTTATTTTCTGGGCATGGATAAGCTGCAGCGGAAATGATAATGTAAAGCAGTCTGCCGATGGCGAAAACAAGGCTATCGGACTTTCGATGCTTCGGGTATTCGGAACAGCCGCTTTGCTGCTGTCCCTTTATTGGGGAATATCGGCGTCTGTTCATGAGATATCGTACACATACGGTATCGGAAGAAATGAAGCTGCATTTATTAAGGAAAATCATCTTGATGACTACAATATCCTGGTCGGCTACACAAATTATTACGGCTATGATGAAGAAGGAAATATGACCACAGAGCTGATAGGAAATGACTTTAATCATTGCTGCTTTGCAGATCCTGTGCTTGCGTATTATGACCGAAATATTTTCTTCAATATGAATGACGGCGCAGACGATATGGCATACACTCTCCACAAGGTCAGCGATGATGAGGAAAGCGCCGAGCTGATCAGAAAATGGAGAGAACAGGGTCCTCCCGATGTGATTTTCATGCCGCCCAGCGGTACTGTAGGCTACGGAGAATATGTTGATCCCGATATAAGCGCTGTCTACGATGGAATTACAGATATTTCGGATTATACGTTAGTATATTTTGCTCCCATAAAGCAGGTCTGGAAGAATACATACACAAGCAGCTTCGCTGAAATATATGTAAGGACCGACCTTGCCGAAGAGCTGGGACTTGAAAAACCCGTACTGTGACAGCTTTTCCGATACGGAGAAAAAATATAATACACAAGCTCAGAATAAAATGGGGACAAAAACTGCGCAAAAGCCTGATATATGGCTCTTGCGCAGTTTTTTGTATATAGGTCATGGGTCATTTTTTCCGGAAAAAAGAAGCACCTTTCTTGCAGTGAAATTCCAGAGAAATGAAACTGCCGTGGCGACTATCTTTCCGATGATCTGATAAGCAGAGGTGATCTCCATGAGCAGATTCCTGAAAAGCAATGTGACACCCGCAGTGATAAGCAGTCCCACAACGCCTATCAGTGCAAATCCAATAAATTCCGCGATCTTTGATTTCACCTTGGAATGCTTGAATATCCAGAAGGTGCTCAGAAGGTAATTGACGATAAGTCCTGCGGCAAAGGATAGAGAATTTGCCGCAACGGGATGACTTTGTCCGAATACAATATAAAACAGCAGTGCGGATGAGCCCCAGTCAATTACTGTGGCAAAGCCTCCTACAAAAATATACCTGAAAAACTGAATAAGTGTATTATCAGTTTCTCCCGAAAACAGCGAGCCGAATTTTTTATTCCGCAGAATTTCCTTAAGCTCGTTTATTTCCTGTCCGACAGCTTCCTTGTTCATGCCTGTTTTTCCTCGTGATAAGCTTTATCTGTGTTGACGTTCCATATGTTGCTTTTGTCCTCAGTGCCGTTCATGATATTGCCGACAGCTTCAAAAGCTGTTACCATTGAATGGTCCATATTGTTGTAGCGATGCTGACCGTTTCTTCCTATGCAGAACAGATTTTCAAACTTATTCAGATAATCCACAAGCGTGCTCATTTCACTGTATGTGTCGAAATAAGCGGGATAAGCCTTCTTTATCCGTTCACAGTGATAGTCCTTCACATGACCCGCGTCGGAAATTACGCCCATTCTGATAAGCTCGCCGACTGCATGATCCCTGCGTTTATCGTCGGGCATGTTCCAGAAGTCATCGCCCTCGGCGCAGAAATATTCCAGACCTATCCATACAGTATTTTCGGGGTCCTCGACCATGTAGGGAGACCAGTTGTTGAACACCTGTATTCTTCCCAGCTTCACGCCCACATCCTGAACGTATATCCAGCAGTCGGGGATGATATTATTCAGCGTCGGGATCTTCGTTTCATTTTTCAGATCAAGCTTATCGACAAGCAGTCCCACTGTCACGAAATCACGATAGGGAAGTCCTGCTGCTATTTCGGTTTCATGCTTTGGAACATCGTTCATTCCGAGAACAAGATCCTTCACAGGCATAGAGGACATAAAGATGTCGCCTTTTATCTCCTCGGAGCCGCTGTCTGTTTGTGCAGTTACGGAAATGATCTTATCCTTTCCGTTTGTGTTGATCTTTTCGACCTTGCAGTTAAAGCGGATATTTCCGCCCATTCTGCGAATCTCATCTGCAGCAGTTTCCCAGAGCTGTCCGGGACCATATTTGGGATAGCAGAATTCCTCGATAAGAGAGGTCTCGGTCTCTTTATTCTTTTTGCTGTTGAATATTCTGGAGAACATGTCCTTGATAACGACCTTGATGGACAGACCCTTTACACGCTGAGAGCCCCAGTCTGCGGAAATTTCTCTCGGATGTCTTCCCCAGAGCTTTTCGGTATAGCCCTCGAAGAACATGGAATAGAGTTTTCTTCCGAAACGGTTTATATAGAAGTTTTCCAGAGAGGTCTCGTCCTTTTTGGAGACAGTGCTTTTCAGATAGCTGCAGCCTGCGGCTATTGTGGTAGCAAAGCCCATGTTCTTAATAGTGCTCCATTTAAGAGAAACGGGATAGTCAAAGAATTTCTTTTTATAATAAATTCTGGACACTCTGCGGCGTACCAGCATTACTCGGTCATCGGTCTCGGGGTCGGGTCCGGACTCAGCAAGCTTTTTTTCAATGTGCAGCTTTTTATCGTCATAGGCGGGCTTTCCCTGCAGAGGAAGGATCTCGTTCCACCACTGCACAACTCGCTCGTCCTTGGAAAAGAAGCGGTGTCCGCCGATATCCATACGATTTCCGCCGTGTCTGACTGTCTGGGAAATACCGCCGATACGATCACTTTCTTCAAGAATTGTTACGGAGTATTCCTGAGGAGCTTTTTTTAAGAGCTCGTATGCTGCCGTAAGTCCTGCGGGACCTGCTCCGATAATAACAACTTCTGTCATGACCTACAAATCTCCTTCGTTTATAATATAGGAATAATTATAACACATTTTTAATAAAATGTCAATCCTTTAATATGTTTTTGTTGGTAAAACCGCATAAAAGAGTGATCGTCCGGGAGGAATGTTCCATGTGGAACATATAATATATGCTGTGGTATTTTTTGCAGAGTATTTGACATTTCCTTTGATATGGAATATAATAATACTATCAAAAGAAAACGGAGGATGAGATAATGATCGAAATAAAAATTGATATTGATGATATCAACTACGGAGACGTTGTGTCAAAGCTGCTGCCCACATTGAAAAAGAAGCTCTCCGAGGGAGCGGAGGACGGCAGCACAAAAAAGCTGCTGGCTGATATACTGAATATTGCAGGAAATCTTCCTGTGAGCATGATAGACGTGCTGCCCCAGAACATGAAGAATGAAATGGCGGTGTCTATCATCAATAACAGCAAAAATAAGCTGATAGAGCTTGCAGAGCATACTGCGGAAAAATATGATGTGGGCGTGAAGGTCTATGATATCAGCGCACAGATAAAATGAAAATGTCGGATAAATACGGTATGTGTTTATCCGACATTTTTATGGCAAGTGATTTACTTTACAGAAGAACGATTTTTAGTCTTCTATGAGCCAGGTTATATCGACTTCCTCGGATTCGGTTCTGACCGGTGATTTGATACGGCTTGAATTTGAGGACGCACTGCCGCAAGCTGCCATAACCGATATACCTCTTTCTTGTTCACAATACATATTCTCTTCCAACATTCCATTTTTTGTTTCGAGCTGTTTGATACCCAGAAGCTTCTTGCCCAGTGTCTGAGCCAGCAATTCAGCCTTCTCCTTAGAATCCCTGACGGCAAGCTTCAGCAGTTCCTTATGCAGCTCGTTCAGCGTGGAGCATATATAGCTTTCCTGAGTTTCCGCCTTGAAGCCGTTATCCGATAAAAAGTGCAGTATCCAATTGACCGCTGCGGAATCAAGCGGAAGAGTCAGTGAGACCTTGCGGACTGCTTCAAAGGGAAATGTGTCCTTATCAGAATAATACTTTCTATTTGTATGATTTTCCTCTATACGGAACATGTCCGGCTTTACGCCTTTTTCCTCAATAAGTGTCAGAAACCGTTCCAGTTCATCGTTCACCGCGCCCAGCGCAGCAGCTTCTGTTCTTCCCTGTGCATGGAAGGAAAGAGAATACTCAATAATATCGCACTCGATCTTCTTCTCGGCATAGCCCTTAACGTTCATTTCACCCATAGCATTTATTTCCTTTCAGATAAATTTATAAAGCCGTTCTGCTCTATACTTATATTATATCATATCAAATGTATCATTGTAAGGACAATTAAAAAGATGACAAGCAATTTGCTTTACACCCAAGCGAGTTTTCCCGTCATCAAAACAAAAACACAGCAAAGAACCGCCGTCACCGGATAATCGATGACGGCGGAACTAATTATCAAAGAATCAGAACGTATTACTGATCACTGCTTGTCCTTGATAGCTGCCTGTGCTGCTGCAAGTCTTGCGATAGGCACACGGAAGGGTGAGCAGGAAACGTAATCGAGACCGATTGTGTGGCAGAACTCAACAGATGTGGGATCGCCGCCGTGCTCGCCGCAGATACCGCAGTGGAGTGTGGGATTTACGGGCTTACCGAGGTCGATAGCCATCTTCATGAGCTTACCAACGCCTGTCTGGTCGAGCTTAGCGAAGGGATCGTTCTCATAGATCTTAGCGTCATAGTAAGCGCCGAGGAACTTGCCTGCGTCGTCTCTGGAGAAGCCGAAGGTCATCTGAGTAAGGTCGTTTGTACCGAAGCAGAAGAAGTCAGCTTCCTTAGCAATCTCATCAGCTGTAAGAGCAGCACGGGGGATCTCGATCATTGTACCAACAGAGTACTTAAGATCGGAGCCTGCAGCTGCGATGACCTCATCAGCAGTCTTAACAACAACGTCCTTAACATACTTGAGCTCCTTTACCTCGCCAACGAGGGGGATCATGATCTCGGGAGCAACTGTCCAGTCGGGGTGGTTCTTCTTAACGTTGATAGCAGCCTTGATAACAGCCTTAGTCTGCATCTTAGCAATTTCAGGATATGTTACTGCAAGACGGCATCCGCGGTGACCCATCATGGGGTTGAACTCGTGGAGGGAAGCGATGATAGCCTTGATCTTCTCAACGGGCTTGCCCTGTGCCTTAGCGAGAGCCTCGATATCGGCCTCTTCTGTAGGAACGAATTCGTGGAGAGGAGGATCGAGGAATCTGATAGTAACGGGGCAGCCTTCCAGAGCCTCATAGAGAGCCTCAAAGTCGCCCTGCTGCATAGGTTCGATCTTAGCGAGAGCTGCTTCTCTTTCCTCAACGGTATCGGAGCAGATCATCTCTCTGAATGCAGCGATTCTCTCGGGATCGAAGAACATGTGCTCTGTACGGCAGAGACCGATACCCTCTGCGCCGAGCTCTCTTGCCTTCTTAGCGTCTGCGGGAGTATCTGCGTTAGTTCTTACCTTAAGCTTTCTGTACTTGTCAGCCCAGCTCATGATCCTGCCGAACTCACCTGCGATAGTAGCGTCAACTGTGGGGATAACGCCGTCGTAGATGTTACCTGTAGAACCGTCGATGGAGATGTAGTCGCCCTCTGTGAAGGTCTTGCCTGCGAGAGTGAACTTCTTGTTAGCCTCGTCCATAACGATATCGGAGCAGCCGGATACGCAGCATGTACCCATACCACGAGCAACAACGGCAGCGTGAGAGGTCATACCGCCTCTGACTGTAAGGATACCCTGAGAAGCCTTCATACCTGTGATATCCTCGGGAGAGGTCTCGAGACGAACGAGAACGACCTTTTCGCCTCTTGCGTTCCAAGCTTCAGCGTCCTCTGCTGTGAATACGATCTTACCGCATGCAGCTCCGGGAGAAGCACCGAGGCCCTTGCCCATAGGAGTAGCAGCCTTGAGAGCCTTTGCGTCGAACTGGGGGTGGAGAAGAGTATCGAGGTTTCTGGGGTCGATCATAGCCACAGCCTCTTCCTCGGTTCTCATGCCCTCGTCAACGAGGTCGCAGGCGATCTTAAGAGCAGCCTGAGCTGTTCTCTTGCCGTTACGGGTCTGGAGCATATAGAGCTTGCCGTGCTCAACGGTGAACTCCATATCCTGCATATCTCTGTAGTGATTTTCGAGAGTGCTGCAAACGTCCTTGAACTGTGCGAAAGCCTCAGGGAACTTCTGCTCCATCTCGGTGATGTGCATAGGAGTACGAACGCCTGCAACAACGTCCTCGCCCTGTGCGTTAGTAAGGAACTCGCCGAACAGACCCTTAGCGCCTGTTGCGGGGTCACGTGTGAAAGCAACGCCTGTTCCGCAGTCGTCGCCCATGTTGCCGAATGCCATGGACTGAACGTTTACTGCAGTACCCCAGGAGTAGGGGATATCGTTGTCGCGGCGGTATACGTTAGCACGGGGATTGTCCCATGAACGGAATACAGCCTTGATAGCGCCCATGAGCTGCTCCTTAGGATCGGAGGGGAAGTCTGTGCCGATCTTAGCCTTATACTCAGCCTTGAACTGACCAGCCAGCTCCTTAAGGTCGTCAGCGGTAAGCTCAACGTCCTGCTTAACGCCCTTCTTAGCCTTCATCTCGTCGATGAGCTCCTCGAAGTACTTCTTGCCGACTTCCATAACAACGTCGGAGTACATCTGGATAAATCTTC
>JBJFHQ010000184.1:0-2713 GCA_051893755.1 Oscillospiraceae bacterium | reverse complement strand
CCGATACCACAGTCCCTGAAATAGCCCGCTTGAATGCCTCCCATTTAGCCTCGGACCCGCTCTCAGCGTTCCAGCCGATAATGCCGGGGCAGGGCTTACCGGTAACGTCATAGTGACGTATAACGCGCTCAGCGGGGATATTATAAAAATAACAGCGCTGACAAATGTCTTGAAATTTTTTCGGGCTATTTCCAGAATACCGACTGTATATTTGCGTCTTCCGCTTTTTTTATACGTGCAGAGGACAGCCACAATAAAAAGCATTGCATAGTCTTCAAGCGAACTGTACATATCCCGATTCAGATCGGGATGCACCATAAGCTTAAGAATGCCCGTGACCTTTTTGTAAGCCTTTTCGGAGATATAGCTGTCGGGATCCTTGCCGTCGGCAATTTCAAGCCACTGTGCACACTGTTTTTTGACGTATAAGCCTGTTTTGCCGCTGTCGTCGTTTACGCATTTCACGGCGTATCTGTACGCCCTTGTGTCCTTGATGTTAAACAACTACAGCCCCTCCTTTTCCTCCCCGGGATCCATCCCGCCAGAAGAGGGCTGCTTTCTGAGATTTGCCAGTGCATTTGTATTCGGAGTATAAATTTCTCCCGTTTTCGGGTCAAGAAGCACATCACTAAGCCCGAGCTTGATGTAATTAAATCCGAGAGGCGGAAGGTCCTCCATTTCTCTGACTTCGTCCAACTGGATAAAGTTGTTTCTCAAAGCTACGGCATATGCGGCATAGCGTTCTTTGATGCTGCCTCTTGTCAGTTCACGGGTATCGAACGCGAAATAATACTTTTCCCTTTCATCTTCAAGAAGCAAGTCTGAATCAAGAGCCGCCTCAATTGCGTCGATAACAGGCATTACCGCATTCTTTACAGTCGTTTCCGAAAGCACACCATCAAGAGTGCCAAAAAGCTTCATAATTTCGGCGTTGTTGCTGTTGATGTTCTCGTTCAGCTGCATTTCAACGGAAGTGCTTGACATCTCCTTGAAGTCAATATCACCATTGAGAAGCATGACATTTTCGGTATTTTCGTTAGAATAGAGCTGAGCCCAGCCTCTTTTGATGTCCTGCACAACGCCCTTTCCAACAGTCCCCGCAGTTTTCAGAAATCCTTTTTTATTTCCGCCCTTAAGCACCTGATTTTTCTGAAATTTTATCAGATTGTACATCGTTTCGATGATAAGTGGATTTTCCTTGATAATGCCTTTTCCTCGTCCATAGCCGTCCGAGTTTCGCAGTATCTTAAGGAGCTTAAAAGGCTCATACCTCTTGCCACGCACATAATAATCAAACTGCTTGTGAATAACATCGTCCGAGTATTTTGTGACAAAGACCTCGTCCGAGGGGATATAGTACAGAGCGGCGGGCTTAGCATAGACATTCCGCTCAATATACGCATATGCGGAGCCTGTAAGCAGATAATCCCTTACCCACATACGGCGCATATTGTCGGCGTTCATAGTGTCGCCCGTTTCGCTGTTGAGTATCTTAAGGCGGCTGTCGTCGGTTATTTCCTTGACCTTGCCATTATCTTCTTTCCGATAAAGTTTTATCGGAAGCGCGGCAATAGCAGAGGCTATCATATCCACACAGTGCGCCACTGCTGGCACCTGCAAAGCGGTATTTACTGTAAGCTTTGTATTTCCGCCAAGAGCCGAAATGAGAAGCTCCGAGCCATCGCCGTCCGAAGAAAATGTTATTTCCTCGGCGCGCTCTTCCTCTTTCCTGCGTTTAAAAAGTCCCATGCTTTCACCGCCTTTCATTCGATAGTGATCTCTGTGATAACTCCGTCGGGAGTTGCCTTGTCGTGCATATAGCACCAACAGCCGTTAAGGTATTCCTCGGGCTCCTTTTTGTTCTGGAGCGCCATGAGCTTCACACTGTCCGCAAGAAGCAGCCAATAGTCGATAATATTTAGCTCGTTTATCTCCATGAAATTGAAGCCGCTGTAATCTCTTACACAGTGATCGTAAAATGTACTTACACCAAGCCTGCATTTCTTTTCGGGTTCGGAGCCGTCGTCGGGCACTTGAAGAATATCGCAGTTGTCCTTGCGGTATTTATCAAGCTCTTCGATATATTTATGAATAAATATGGTCAGCGTGCTGTGAATAAAAGGCGGCAGATCTCCGATAATAATACCGGAAATATCATCCGACGTGAACGTTCCACATTTTAAACGCCGATATGTGATCAATGTGCAGGTGCGGCAGGATATAACGCCTGCTGCAGGAACGTCTATGCGAAATATCGGCTTTGCAAAGGCTGATATATCCATGCTCTCACCTCGTTATCATGCGCTTACTGCATCACTCGCAAAATCAGCCCACTTCTTTGATACAGGTGTTTTTACAAGCATGTAGAAACGTCCTTTATCGTTATAGGGCTGTGCCTCAAACGAACAAGGGAAGGGTGTAACGCTATCCTGCTTCCACGCTGTAGAGAAGCCCGACATGTTCTTGCCGACAGAGATCGCGATAGTATCGCCTTCCTGGGTGTCGTGGTGGTGGAACACGATAACGTGCTGTGTATCGTCCATTGTTTCAAGTCCACCGGCCTCCATAATTGTCGCCTCTTCAGTATTCGATGTAATTGCCGCTGTGGGATACTGTTCTGCGATAACCGCAAGGGAAGCGTTGAAAAGCGAAAAATCGCACTTTCCCTTTTCTTTTGTGATAGTGTCTATCTTCATCTCACCGAGATCGGACT
>JBJFHQ010000183.1:0-2716 GCA_051893755.1 Oscillospiraceae bacterium | reverse complement strand
TCTTGTGTAGACCTCTTGAGCAACAAGCTCCTTTACGGGGATAAGCAGAGGGTCACCCTCGTTGCAGACACCGCCGCCGATGCACAGCACATCGGGCTGGAAGATATTTATCACGTTTGTGATGCCCGCAGCAAGATACTTGCAGTATGTATCAACGACCTGCTTGCCTGCCTTGTCGCCCGCTCTCATGGCATTGAAGGCATGGCGTGCGGAGTAGCGGTTTCCGTCCTGAACGAAATATTCGTGGAGAATTGAGGTGCTGTCCTTTTCGGCAGCCTCTCTTGTCATGCGGATAAGTCCTGTAGCAGAGGAGAATACCTCAAAGCAGCCCTTTCTGCCGCAGGTGCACTGAGGACCGTCCACCTCGATGACCATGTGACCTATCTCCGCACCTGCGAAGTTTGAGCCTGTCATGATCTTGCCGTCTACGATAACTCCTGCGCCCACTCCAGTTCCGAGAGTGATGCAGACTGCATTTTTAGCACCCTTTGCAGCTCCCGCAACAAATTCTCCGTAGGCTGCGGCATTGGCATCGTTTGCCACGTAAACAGGCTTGTTGATGTGAGCCTGAATGTATTCTCTTACGGGGACATCGTGGAAATCGAGATTATTTGAATAAGGGATAGTACCGTTGATATTATCGGCAATTCCGGGAGTTCCTATACCTATCCACTCGACGCTGTCAACGGATATTCCTGCGTCCTCGCATGCCATAAGGGAGACCTTTGCCATATCGTCGCAGATATCCTTTGCAGGACGGGGACAGAGAGTTTTTACGCTTGCCTTGCCAACTATCTCAAAATTTTCCGTCACAACGCCTGCCTTGATATTAGTGCCGCCAAGATCGATTCCTATGTAATATTTCATAGTGAAAGCCTCCATTAAACCTTAGTGAGAATTACGGTGCATTTTCCCTCAACGGTGTATTTTCCGCTGCCTGCGCCGATGAAGATGCTGTCGCCCTTCTTTGCGTTCACTGTGCCGTTTCCTGTGATGACGGGGCTGCCCTCCAGAACGAGAATGCTGTTGAAGCTCTTTTCGTCTGCTTCAAATTCAGCCTTTGAGTCAACATTTACTCTGTATGTGGTGAAATACTCGCAGGAGGAAAGGAGCTTGATATCAAAGCCGTCATGCTTTTCCACGGGAGTTTCGGGATAAGCCTTTGCAGGACAGAGGTTTGTCACGTCCTTAGCCTTTTCCACATGAAGCTCACGGGGCTTGCCGTCCTTGCCCACTCTGCCGTAGTCGTAGATGCGGTAGGTAGTGTTGGAATTCTGCTGGATCTCGGCGATAAGTATGCCCTTGCCGATAGCGTGAAGAGTGCCCGACTGGATAAAGAACACATCGCCCTTCTTAACGGGAACTGCGTTTGTGACCTCAAGGAGAGTATTGTCTGCGATGCGCTGAGCGAACTCGTCCTTGGAGATCTCGTGCTTGAAGCCGTACAGAAGAGTAGCTCCCTCGTCGCAGTCTACCACATACCACATCTCGGTCTTGCCGTACTCGCCCTCAACGCGCATAGCGTAGTCGTTGTCGGGGTGTACCTGAACGGAGAGGTTATCCTTTGCGTCGATAAGCTTGATAAGAATGGGGAAATTCTCAAATTTTTCGCAGTCTGTGCCGAGAACGGACTTTCCTGCCTTCTCGATATAATCCGACAGAGTAAGCCCTGCAAATTCGCCGTTAGCGATAGTGGACTGACCGTCCTTATGGCAGGAAAGCTCCCAGCTTTCTGCGACCTTGTCAAAGTCGCAGTCCTTGCCGAAATCGTCGCGGAGGCGTGTTCCGCCCCAGATATAGTCCTTGAAAGCGGGTTTAAGCAGCATTGGATACATAGTTGATTATTCCTTTCATATGTAAATTATGATAATACGTCATACTAATGATATTTTACCACGTATTTATCGTTCTGTCAATGATAATTTGAGAAATGTTGCAGGGATTTTGAAAGCGGCATCTTCCCATATTCAGGGAAAATGGAAAGAAAGTCATACCAAAAACCCCACGGAAAAGTGCAGCTTTCAAGCGCTTTTTATAAATTAAATTTTTAATTAAAAGAAGGAGGAATTTCTTATGAGAAATTCAAAAACTAAGGGCTTTACCCTTATCGAGCTCATCGTTGTTATGGCTATCATCGGTGTACTGGCAGCTATCCTGGTTCCCTCTATGATCGGTTACCTCAACGACTCCAAGTATTCCAAGGCTAACTCCAACGCTAAGCAGGTTTATCAGTCTGCTGCTAACTGGTGCACAAAGTGCGAAGTTAACAGTGCACCCATCAAGGGACCTATGCCCTTTGAGAATGGTGCTGCAGGTGTTGACCTCAGAACTTCCGCTGACAACTCTGATATTGCGTTCACAGGTCAGGCTGGTGACTTAAGTACGGCTCTTCGTGTTTACATGGGCGGTCACGATAACTCCGGCTTTGCAGCAGGTTCTATCACAAACTCTGCTCCCACATGGGCACAGTGGGTCGGCGCTAACGGTTCTACAAAGGATGACATCTTCGGTCAGTATCCTAAGGAGCTCAACGCCAACAATACACAGAACAAGACCTTCGGTACTCAGATAAGCTGATAACGGCTCTGCGTATTCATACTACATAGTTTGATCAATTAACATCTGAACAAAAAACCCCGCCGGTCGATTGACCGGCGGGGGTTTTATGTTTGCCCCGAATGGGCAGTAACTCGGTGGTGAAAGTCCACTACAGACT
>JBJFHQ010000182.1:0-2720 GCA_051893755.1 Oscillospiraceae bacterium | reverse complement strand
AAGGCAATACAGTATTACCGCAATATGGGATACACGATGCGGGGCGCACACAAGACAGACCGTTTATCCCAGGTCAAAAAAGTCAAGCGCTTCAAGAAGATCATATGCGCTCCCTGCTGTGTAAACACTATTCGGGAGCTTAGCAATCTGACATACAAAAAGGACAAGCAGGGCAATGTCATATACGATGAATTTAATATTGACCCGCATACTCTGTCCGCAATATGGTATGGGCTGGACACCATAACCGTAGCAGACATCAAGGACAGAAAATACAACAGTAAGAAGGGTGATACCACATGATAGCAGAGGAAATTATCAGAAAAATACTGAAACCATGGATACCGAGGAATCTGATCTCCGAGGAACTGTCGGGACTGTACGGCAATGCCGTGCTTGCGGAAATGGGTCAGATCATCGAGTATTACAACATATACAACAACGGCGCCGATTTTCCCGTAAGCACTGAAAGCGCCTATGTTCCGTCGAATATGCGCTACAAGCTGATAAAGTCGCTTATCGACAAGGAAGCAAGATTTATGTTCTCCAAGTCTCCCGACGTCAACCTTAAAGCCGTCAGCGCCGAAGAAGCAGACTGCGACAAGGTGACCGTATATCAGAAATACATCAACGAAGTGCTGAAACACAATCATTTCAAATCCAATCTGATAAAAGCCGCAAAGGACTGTTTCATCGGCAAGCGGATAGCTGTCTTCTGCAATTTCAGCGAGCGGTTCGGTATATCGTTATCCTTTGTGCCGTCCCTTGAATTTGTGTATGATACCGACAGCTATGGCAATCTGACAAAAATAATCGCTTTCTACTCGCTCAATAATGCCGAGCAGTCAAACGACCAGCGTATCCACAAGAAGAAATACTGGCTTGAAAACGGCTTCTGCCACGTTACCGAGGGAATATATGACGGTTCGGGAAAGCTTGTCGAAACAGTCATCGAGGACGAGACAACGGCATTTCCGTATATTCCTGCTGCCGTTATAATCAACGACGGGCTTACAGGCGATATGCAGGGCGAATCCGAGGTCATGAACCTGTACGAATACGAGAAAATGTACAGTAAGCTTGCAAATGCGGACATAGACGCGGAAAAGCAGGGCATGAACCCCATTCGCTGGGCAATGGACCTCGACAGCAATAGCACGAAGGATCTCTCCATTGCTCCGGGAGCCTTCTGGGACCTTCATTCCAATTCGGGCGAAAGTGACAACAAGGGCAGCGTCGGAGTAATGGAAACACAGCTGAATTACAGCGAGCCCATGAACACCACTCTTCGGCGGCTGCGGGACAGTATGTACGAGCTGATAGACATGCCCGTTGTATCAACGTCCGATCTGCAGGGAGTCGTGACATCGGGCAAAACGCTAAAGGCTATATACTGGCCGCTGATAGTCCGCTGTGATGAGAAATTTCTCGCATGGAAGCCTAAGCTTGAATTTATCATCAAGTGCATTGTGGACGGCGCCTTCTACTATCCCGGAGCGGCGAAGCGTTACACCGAGGAAAAGCTTCAGGAGGTCGATTACACCATTGACATCATCAACAGGTATCCGCTCCCCGAGGACGAGGCAGAGGAAAAAGCCACCGACCTTTCCGAAGTCAGCAGCCAGTCAATGTCAAGAAAATCATACCTGAAAAAATGGCGTAACATGACCGATGATGAAGCAGACGAGGAGATCAGACAGATAGCTCTTGAACGTCAGATCATGGAGGAAGCCTATTTCCCGAAGGAATAAACAATATCGGAGCTGAAAGCGAATGAAGCAAGTAATACGTCTGGACGGCGGCGTCCACACCCTTCACGAGGTGACCGCCGCAGATAAAAAATACATAGAAAATCTATACGAGGACGTAAAAAAGACCATTCAGAAGAAAATGACCGCTCTCGGTATCAGAAACAATCCCGATACTGCGGTATCCGACAGCTTAAAGAAATTTCAGCTGAGGGAGTTGGAGAAATCCATTGACCGAGATCTTGCGGAAATAAGAACAAGCACGCAGGCTCACATTATCGGAAGCATGAATACCATTTCGCAGGCGGTAGCTCAGAGCAATGCAGACTGGCTTGCTTCTCTGGGGCTGAATTTCAGCTTTTCGGTGGCTTCCGTTCCTCCCGATGTTGTCGCCAATCTTGTCAGCGGCAAGGTCTACGCCGACAACTGGCAGTTCAGCAAGCGGATATGGGGAGATTACAGGGCCTCAAAGGGGGATGTTTCAAACATCGTAGCCCGCGGCATCGCCGAAAACAAGTCAGCTTTTGAGATCGCTCAAGACCTGGAGAAGTACGTCTCCCCTTCCGCCGCCAAGCCCTGGGACTGGAGCAAGGTCTATCCCGGCTGCAAGAAGAAGATAGACTATAACGCACAGCGGCTTGCGCGAACTTTGTCTGCGCATGCTTATCAGCAGTCGGTCATCGAAACGGCAAAGCGGAATCCGTTCACTACTCGTGTTGAATGGCATTCGGCAATGGTGGAGAGGACCTGCCCCATATGCGAGGCGAGAAATGGGCAGATATACGAGCTGGGCAAGGTCCCGATGGATCACCCTAACGGGCTGTGCTGCATATATCCCGTACTGGACAGGTCCCTTGAAGATATAAGCAATATTCTTGCGGACTGGGTCAACGGCGAAGGCGACGCAGATATGAACGGGAGGATAGACAAGTATATAAGCTATCTGGGATATGATCCGGGGAAGGTGGCGGC
>JBJFHQ010000181.1:0-2723 GCA_051893755.1 Oscillospiraceae bacterium | reverse complement strand
TATTCTCTACTGGCTGACAAACTCCTCGGGGTCAAGCAGATAGCCGTCGGAGCGCACCTCAAAATGCAGATGATTTCCCGTAGAATCGCCGGTGCTGCCCACGTAGCCGATAAGCTGTCCTGCGTCCACATGCTCGCCCACCTCGCAGGCGGTCTCGCTCTGATGTGCGTAATATGTAATATTCCCGTCGTCGTTCTGGATAACGACGCAGTTTCCGTAGCCGCCGTTCCAGCCCGAGCCCACATCTATGACCGTTCCGTCGGCAGCCGCATAGATAGGCGTTCCCAGAGGCGCTGCGATATCCAGTCCCTTATGATTTCTCTCGCCGCCGAAGGGTGACGAGATATACCCTCCGTCCACAGGCCAGAAATACTCGCCGTTTCCGTGAACAGTGCCCCATTCGGGACCGCCAAGCATAGTTCCCTCGCGAATGACCTCGGAAACAGGCTGAACGGTAGTCACTCTGGAGGTTATCTTTCTGCGGACAGGCTTGCCCGACAGATTGCCGTTCTCGTCCTTTTCCACTGCATAGGTTATCATAGCGGTGACGGTCTCCATACCGTTGGAGCCCTCGGTCTGCACCTCAGTCTGTCCCAGAGGCAGAGTATCGTCGTCGATAGTGATAGTGGAATATGAGACCTCGCTCTCGTAGGACCGCTCTCGGCTGTACTCCACGGTCAGGAAGGGCTCGTACTCGGATATCTCAATGACCGTGCCCACGCTTATCCTGTCGCCCAGATCGACCTCGCTGCCGTTGTAGGTAGCCTTGCACTGCAGCAGCTCGTCAAGGGTCATGCCGAGGTTCTGAGCTATCTGTATGAGATAGTCTCCGGGCTGCACCTCGTAATACTGCGGAGTGCTCTCGTCGCCCACAAGTATGTCGATTATCTTCTGCTGGTCCACCACTGCCATTTTATTTATGGAGTACGGCTCGAAGGTTATCTCCTTGTCAAAGAAAACATTCTCGGGCTCCACGCCCTCCATGCCGTCGCACACCGATTTCAGCTCATTGAGAGCCTCTTCTATCCTGTCATAGCTGGAGACGAAGCCCAGCACCTTGCCGTCCGCCTTTACCATGACCGCACGTATGACGTCGGGGTCGTCCTCATCGGTGATGAAGTCCTCGAAGCTTATCTCCTCTTCCTCTTCGGTCTCGGGCTCTTCGCTGACTGCGGGGTACATGTCCGATATCTGCTGTTCCATTTTATCTGCGAGTATCTCATGGTCGATAGCATTGTCCTTCGCCGAAGCGGGGCGGACAGTGAGCCTTGCGGTCTTGTAATACTCGCCGTCGGTCTCGTAGTTCTCCATTTTCCCGGCGATGATGCGCTGCGCCTCGCCGTAAACGTCGTCGGAGGTGATGATGCCCACGTCCTCGCCGTCTATCTCCACAGCCACCACGTAATTGAGGGACTGAACATGCTTCACCGCCCCCAGAAGCCCGCACAGGCACACTGCGGGAAAAACCACATTGAAAACAGCGGCGGGAGTTATCTTTTTCGGAGCAGGCTTTTTCGCAGCGGCAGCCTTCCTTCTGCTGTGAGCTTTTGCCGCATGAAGCAGCTCTTCAAATGGACGGGGGAGCTTCCGCAGCACATATCCCGTCATATGCACATAATGTGCGCCCAGCTTTGTGATGAATTTCTTTACCGAACGCAGCGATGATTCGGACATGGGTTCACCTCTTTTCCCGTACTGAACAAGTCATAATTAATTATTATATCATATTCTGCGGCAAAAATCAAGACAGTCTGATTCACATTAATTTAACATTTCCGAAAAATCCTCCGTCCATTTCACGAAGTTTTTCTCGGTACGGGAAAAATTTTTGTGAAAAATATCCTTTGAAAAAAATTTTTTCCTCTGATATAATGTAATAGCTGCAACCGAATAGAAAAAAATGCACGACACACGTAGTACCACGGGTACGTAAATCTGATCACGGAACATGACCGGAGATATGACCTTGGCACCGTGTGTTTTTTCTGTTCAAATAAAATTTTGGGAGAGTGGTAATCATGCCGCAGAATCAGTTTCAGAGAGTAGTTTTCGCATTTCTTACAGTGCTCGTCACAGTGCACGCTTACGTGTTTTACAGCCTGTATGTGGTCAACGGTCCGGTGCTCATGGAGGTCACCGGCGCAGACAGCGTCCTTGCCGCCATTAACAGACAGGGCGGAGTTTACATGCTTGGGCGCTTCATGCCCATATGGGCAGTCATTCTGATAGAGTTCGCCTTTGCGATTACGCTGGAGGTCACCTTCGGAAGCCCGACGTCCTTCAGGCTCGCATGCAAAGTGTTCGACCCGAAGGAAACTCACCCCATGATATTCGAGTCCGCCATAATCTGCGCAACAGTGGGGCTTATGTGCCCCGCCATGAGCTTTATCGCCGCATGGCTGTACTATCCCTATTACGAGGGCTTTTCCCTTATCACGCTGCTGGCGAACTGGCTGAAGCTGGTGTGCTTTAATTTCCCATTTGCATTTTTCACCCAGCTGTTTTTCATACAGCCCCTTATCCGCACGGTATTCAAGGCGATATTCGTGAGAAGGACAGAAACCGTTAATTAATGAACCGCTGATCAAATCGTTTCTCGACGCTCTCAGTGACGGATTTTCGAGCGTCGGAAACGATAGCTTCGCTTTAATCAGCGCTTCCTTAACAAATAAGAACCTGTCCACATAGGATATGCGTGCGGATTTTCGAGCATAATTTTGTTG
>JBJFHQ010000180.1:0-2734 GCA_051893755.1 Oscillospiraceae bacterium | reverse complement strand
CCCTCTCTTTTTGCATATTCAAACAGAAAAACAGGCGATATGACCTCATCGTTGTAATGGCCTCTCGCAAGAGCCTCCAGCCCTATGAATTTCTTTGTGTTAAGAGAATAGATAGGCTGAAAATCCACCGTTATATCTTCATTTTCTATTACTTTACGAATTATCTCGTCGGTCATCTTCATAAAAGACCCTCGTTTCGGTTTATTCTTTACTGCCTTCGTTTATTTTATCCATTATCCTGTCGTACAGCCGATACATTTTCATAACTGCATTTTCGATAAAGTAATAGTAGGCAAGATAAGCCGCCGTAAGTCCCAGCAGTATTATCGAAAGTACGGACATGATCTGCAGACCCGTCATAAAAATATACAGCACGCTGATGAAAAGCGCAATTATGACCATGAAGGTCACAAGGAAATGGACCAGTCTTTCATGCTGGAAAAACTCAGTCTTGAGAAGAAAATCAATGCGCAGCTTTTCATAGTCCACATCGGCATCGTCACCGTCAAGTATTTTTTCAATATATTTCATATAATCCTTTATGTATCTGCCCATTCAAGTCACCGCCTTATAATATCATTATATCATACTTTTTCGTGAATTTCAATAAAAATCGAAAGAAAAAAATAAAAATAAGGAGCAAATTTTACTTTTTCCTGCTCGGAAGGTTTTTTCTTTTTTCTTGACAAACAGTGAAAAGTATACTATAATGATATATATACATTTGCCGCCGCAGCATGTTGGCGGCTGTTTTGTCGGAGGAGATATTATGAGCCTGCTGAAATGCCCTGTCTGCGGCGAAAAACTTGAAAAGAGCCTTAAAAGCTATGTCTGCCCACGGCGGCACAGCTTCGATATTTCTTCCAAGGGATACGTTAATCTTCTGCTCTCAAATCAGATGAATGCCAGGCTTCCCGGGGATAATAAAATGATGGTGAACGCCCGCGCTGATTTCCTTTCAAAGGGATATTATTCTCACCTTGCCGAGGCAGTCAGCCGTTCCGTCGCCGATGCTGTGACAGGCGGAGTTATCCTTGACGCAGGCTGCGGCGAGGGGTATTATACCGAAAATATTTACAATGCCCTGACTGAGAAAAGCATCGCCTTTGATATGCTCGGGATAGATATCTCAAAATTTGCCTGTGCTCATGCAGCAAGACGTTTCAGAAATGCCGATAACTGCGAGGTAGCTGCGGCAAGTATTTTTCATCTGCCTGTGGAGGACAGCTCCTGCGACTGCGTAGTTACAATGTTTGCGCCGTTTTGCCGCGAGGAGTTTCTCCGCGTGCTGAAAGGCGGCGGATATCTTATCATGGCGATACCTGCGGAGGATCATCTGATAAATCTGAAAAGCGCGGTCTACGACAAGCCCTATAAGAACCAAACTGCGGATTATACCGTGGAGGGCTTCGATTTTCTGGGAAGCACCCGCATCTCACGGGAGATATTCATAGATAACACCAAGGATATCAGAAGCCTGTTTTCCATGACCCCCTATTATTACAAAACCGGTCGGGAAGGTCATGAACGGCTGGAAAAGCTCACAAGTCTGCGGGATTTGGCGGATTTTGAGGTGCTTGTCTACAGGAAAAACATATAACGGAAAGGACAGATAAAAATGGCTCTGGACGGAGCATTTCTTAATATAATCAAAACCGAGCTCACCCCCCTCATCGGAGGACGGGTCGAGAAAATCTATCAGCCCTCCCGCGAGGAGATAATCATTGCCATGAGAACACGTCAGGGCGCAGTCAAGGTGCTCATATCCGCCTCCGCGTCCTCGGCGAGGATACACATTACCGAAAACACCGGCGAAAATCCAAAGGTGCCGCCCATGTTCTGCATGCTCATGCGCAAGCACTTAAACTGCGGAAAGCTCGTAGATATTCGTCAGGACGGCATGGAAAGGATACTTTTCCTCGATTTTGAAGCAGTCAATGAGCTGGGCGACGTGGTGACGATCACACTTGCCTGCGAGATAATGGGCAAGTATTCCAACCTGATAATGATGAATCAAGAGGGGAAGATAATCGACAGCTTAAAGCGCGTGGACGGGGAAATGTCCCGCGAAAGGCTTGTACTTCCGGGCATGATGTACAGCCTGCCTCCCCGTAAGGAGAGACTGAATATCCTTGAATGCTCCGCGGAGGATATAATTTCCGCCCTTCACGACCGGCGCATCATCTGCGATATGCAGCTTCCCAAGGCACTTATCAATATTTTCGAGGGGATATCTCCCGTTATCGCCAGAGAATGGGTATATATCGCAGCTCAAGGCGGAGACCTTACCCTCTCCGAGCTTGACGAAAAATCCGAAAATGCCCTTGTCTCTGCGATATTTGACACCCGCGATGTGATAAAAAGCGGTAACTGTAATTTCACCGTGCTGCGGGACTCCGACGGCATGATGAAGGATTTTTCCTTTATTGATATCTGCCAGTACGGCGAGCTTATGTCGAAGCGGACCTTTGAGACCGCAGGAAAAACTCTTGATTATTTCTACTTCGAGCGGGACAGCGTTTCACGTATCAAACAGCGTTCGGGGGATATGTACAAGCTGCTCCGGAACACCGAGGAAAGAATATCCCGCCGTCTTGCCACACAGCGGCAGGAGCTGGAAGCTGCTGCGGACAGGGAGCTTTTAAAGCTTAAGGGAGATCTTATCTCCGCGAATATATATCGTCTGGAGAAGGGCATGGGCTTCTTTGAAGCAGAAAATTTCTATGACGAGGAG
>JBJFHQ010000179.1:0-2737 GCA_051893755.1 Oscillospiraceae bacterium | reverse complement strand
TATCACCGTGGTCCACCCCGAGGAGATAAGCGGCAGCTTCGACCTGCTGGTAAACGCCTCCCCCGTGGGAATGTTCCCAAAGGTGGACGCCTGCCCCGTTGACGAGGACGTTATCAAAAAATGTGGCTTTGTGTTCGATATCATCTACAATCCCGAGGTAACAAAGCTGATGCAGACCGCGAAAAATCACGGCATAAAGACCGCAGGCGGCATGGCTATGCTGGTATGGCAGGCTGTGGTGGCTCACGAATACTGGGACGGCAGCAGGTACAATGACAGCGACATTGAGCAGCTTATCGCAGATATGCACAAGCTCATGGCACAGTAATCACTCAAATAAACAGCAAACAGGACAGCAAGCCTTCCGCCTGCTGTCCTGTTTATTTTATCGGTAAAATTACAGCTGAATAATTACCTTGCCGTTTGTAGTGGGGCTTACCTTGATAGGCTCCTTGCCGAATACGCTCACGCTGAAATGCTTGTCGGTCTCGGTGTATGCCACCTCGACGATGTTGCCTGTGCGCTTTGCGGTAAGAGTGAATACATTCTCCGCCTCGGTATCGTATACGGAGGCTGTTATCTCGCAGCCGTCGGAGGGCTCGTAGATAACGAACTCTGTGCCGTCAAGATAATCATACTCAAAGTCGCGTACAAAATTGCCGTATGCGATGATGCTGTCGGGCTTTGCAAGGCAGGGAAGAGACATATAGTCGAACTTCTCGTTGTAGAACTTACCGCCCTCGTACTGCTTTCCGCTGATGATATCGGTCCACTTGCCCTCGGGAACGTAGAATTCCGCTGTGCCCTCTTCGTTGAAGATAGGCGCAACAAGGAGGTTGTCGCCGAACATATACTGTGTATCCAGCTGACGGCAAACAGGGTCGTCCGCAAAGTCGATGACCATAGCTCTCATCATGGGAACGCCCACCTCATGGGTCTTTATTGCCTGAGCCCAGATGTAAGGCATCAGCTTACCCTTAAGCTTCGTGAAGAAGCGGAGCACATCAACGGATTCCTCGTCGAAGAGCCAGGGCACTCTGTAGGAAGAGTTTCCGTGGAGACGGGAATGAGAGGAAAGAAGTCCGAAGGCTGCCCAGCGCTTGTAGATATCGGGAGTTGCGGTAGCCTCAAAGCCGCTCATGTCGTGGGAGAAGAAGCCGAAGCCGCTCATGCAGAGAGAAAGTCCGCCGCGGAGGGTCTCCGCCATGGAGGTATATTCTGCGGAGCAGTCGCCGCCCCAGTGTACGGGGAATTTCTGTCCGCCCACAGTCGCAGAGCGTGCAAACAGGCATGCCTTGTTCTTGCCGTTATATTCTTCCAGTACCTCGAACACGGTCTTGTTGTAGAGGTAGGTGTAATAGTTATGCATTGCATAGGGGTCGGAGCCGTCGAAATACTTTACCTTTGTGGGTATTCTCTCGCCGAAGTCGGTCTTGAAGCAGTTCACGCCCATCTCGCAGAGTCTGCGGAGCTTCTCCTGATACCACCTGCATGCGTCGGGATTGGTAAAGTCAACGATAGCCATTCCGGGCTGCCACATATCGCACTGGAAAACGCTGCCGTCCAGATTCTTGATGAAGTAGCCGTTCTTTACGCCCTCGTCAAAGAGTGCGCTTCTCTGTGCGATGTAGGGATTTATCCATACGCATATCTCCAGACCCTTTTCGGTCTTAAGACGGTTAAGCATTGCAGCAGGGTCGGGGAACTGACGCTTGTCCCACTCGAAGTCGCACCACTGGAACTCCTTCATCCAGAAGCAGTCGAAGTGGAACACCTGCAGGGGGATATCTCTTTCAGCCATGCCGTCGATGAAGGAGGTAACAGTTTCCTCGTCGTACTTTGTGGTGAAGGAGGTAGTGAGCCACAGTCCGAAGGTATATGCGGGAGGCAGAGAGGGCTTGCCTGTAAGGTCGGTATAGTTGGAGAGGACCTCGGTGATGTTCTCGCCGCCGATAACGAAGTATTCGAGATGCTCGCCGGGAACGGTGAAGGACATCTTTGAAACGGTATCGGAAGCCACCTCATAGGAAACCTTGTCCGAGGAATTTACGAAGATACCATATCCTCTTGAAGAGATGCAGAAGGGAATGCTCTTGTAGGACTGGTCGGAGCAGGTGCCGCCGTCGGAGTTCCATATCTCAACATTCTGACCGTTCTTTACAAGGGGAGTGAACTTCTCGCCGAAGCCATAGATGCACTCGCCTACGGACAGAGTGAGCTGTTCGCGGAGATATGTAGTTTCGGGGTTCTGAGGATAGCTCCAGAAGGTATCGTCCTGAGCGGCGCTTACTCTTGCGGATTTCTTGAATTCGCTCTCATGTACGATAGTCTGTGCTCTCCAGCCGCCGCCTGTGAGCTTCTTATCCTTGTAGAAATAGTTGATGCCCCAGTTATACTTGCCGATAACAGCCTTGGTATCGCCGGAGATGATCTCCCAAGTCTGTTCGGTCTCATTTACCTTAGGCTTATAGCCCCAATCCTCGGTGAGCTCGAACTTGGGCATGTTGTCAAGAGTGCCCTTGTAGTGGTCGATAGATACCTTGAACACGTTTTTCTGTGTGGAAGTGATATTGATATCCAGCACAGGACCGCCGAGGGTCATGCCTCTGTTCTGGATATACTGTGTTGTTGCGAGGATATTAAGTCCGTTTTCGATAGGGGTGACCTCGTAAGCCTGAGCCGCATAGCTTACATCGTAGCCCTTCTGATTGAGCCAGAATCCGTCTGCAAATTTCAT
>JBJFHQ010000178.1:0-2740 GCA_051893755.1 Oscillospiraceae bacterium | reverse complement strand
GCATCTGAAAAATATGCACATGAATGCTGTGTATTTCGGACCTGTTTTTGAGTCGGTCGCTCACGGCTACGATACCACCGATTACAAGAAAATTGATATCCGTCTGGGCACCAATGAGGATTTCTCCAAGGTCTGCAAGGCGCTCCACGATAACGGCATAAAGGTCATTCTTGACGGCGTATTCAATCACGTGGGACGTGACCACTTCGCATTCAAGGACGTTCAGGCAAACCGCCAGAATTCCCGCTACTGCAGCTGGTTCTGCAATCTCAATTTCGGCGGAAATTCTCCCTATAACGACGGCTTCTGGTATGAGGGCTGGAACAACTGCTACGACTTAGTAAAGCTCAATCTCCATAACGGCGAGGTGGTTGATTATCTCCTCGATTCTATTAAGATGTGGATAGAAACATGGGACATTGACGGCATACGCTTTGATGCCGCAGACTGTCTCACCAACGATTTCATCAAGCGCGTACACAGCTTCACAAGAAGCATGAAGCCCGATTTCTGGCTCATGGGCGAGATAATCCACGGAAACTACAAAATGTGGGCAAATCCCGAGATGTTCGACTGCGTGACAAATTATCAGTGCTACAAGGGGATTTATTCCTCCCACAACGACAGAAACTATTTCGAGATCGCTCATTCTATCGAATACCAGCTGGGTCAGTACGGCGATATCTACATGTACAATTTCGTTGACAATCACGACGTTGCCCGCCTTGCAAGCCAGCTGAAAAATCCCGAGCATATCTATTGCTGCTATACTCTGCTGTATATGATGTACGGTGTACCCTCCGTTTATTACGGAAGTGAGTTCGGCATCAAGGGTCAGAAGGGTCACGGCGAGCTTGCCGATGCGGAGATACGTCCCTGTCTGGAGCTTGACAGCATCCCCTACCGCAACGATAAGCTCATGGCACATATTTCTGCGCTGGGCGCTATCAGAGAACAGCTGGAGCCCATTCAGACCGGCAAATACTCCAAGATGGAGCTTAAGAATCAGACCTTTATGTTCAAGCGCGAGCTCAACGGACAGGAAGTTTATGTCTGCCTGAACATCAGCGACGGAGACTATACATTCAATTTCAATACCAAGTACAATCGTCTTGCAGACCGTCTTTCGGGTAAGCAGTTCGACGTGAATAACGGAAATGCGTCTATCACCGTTCCTCAGAACGGCTCCATGATACTGGTGGACGACGCTCTTGCAAAGCCTGTTGTTACTGTTCCCGAGATAAAGACAGAGGCTCCCAAGCCCGCAGCTCCCGCTCCCGAGGTCAAGACCGAAGAGCCTAAGCCTGTTGTCAAGGAAGAAGCTCCGGCTCCTGCTCCCGAGGTAAAGGAAGAGCCTAAGGGCACACCCTCCGCAGGTATCCCCGAGGGAAGAAAAATAGTCATCGGCGGTCACTACAAGCACTTCAAGGGCGGAGATTACGTCGTTCTGAATGTGGCAAAGGATCACGAGACCCTCGAAGAGCAGGTCGTTTACATGCAGATATACGACAAGCCCACAGTATGGGTACGTCCGCTGAAGATGTTCCTTGAGGACGTCAACGACCACGGAAACATCAAGCCCAGATTCGCACTGGTTTCCGACTGATTTTATACAAAATTTCGCCCGTATTCCAGATTCGGAATACGGGCGATTTTTTATGATATTCACTTCACAAATTTCACAAGATAGTTTTTCCGTTATCTATTCAGCCACTTCTTTTCTGCTCTTGTCAAGCCCGTACTTCCACTTGAGAACTGCGGCTGCGATTATCACAGCATATCCTAAAATGCTGAGCCAGTCGGGTATCTGCTCGAGGAACAAGAATCCCAGCAGCGCCGCAAATATTACCTGTGAGTAATCAAATACGGATATCTCCTTTGCGGGCGCATGAGTGTATGCAGCGGTAATGCTGAACTGTCCGCCTGCAGCGGCAGCTCCCGTAAGGATAAGGAACATCAGCTGACTGCCGCTCATGGGAGCAAGATTCGCGATCACAAAGGGCAGGAGCACCAGACAGGAAAACACCGAAAAAAACAGCACGATAAGTGAACTGTTCTCCCCTCGCTGCCCCAGCTTGCGTACAAAGGTGTATGCAACACCTGCGCCCAGTCCTCCGATAATGCCCACTACTGCGGGGAATATCTCCGAGGAAAACCCCGGCTTCACCACAAGCAGCGCTCCTCCAAAGGCCATTAAAACCAGCGCCCACTCCACCCTGTCCGCATACTCATGCAGGATAAAGCAGGAGAAAATTATTGCAAAAAACGGCGACAGCTTGTTCAGCATTGACGCGTCGGAAATGTTCATATGATCCACCGCGTAAAAGTTGCAGATAAGTCCCATTGTTCCGCAGAGCGCCCGCATAAACAGGTATTTCAGGTTCCCGCTCTTAGGTCTGAACAAGAGAAGCTTTCCCTTCGCTCCGCCCTCTGTGGGAGTTTTTATTATGGCAAAAAATGCAATCACCGCAGCAATTGCATTGCGGAAAAAGCATTTCTGCATGGTGGGGATATCCCCCGAAAGACGGATGAACAAATTCATCAGCGCAAAACAAAACGCCGCCGATATAACGCACAAGATACCCTTTGTGCGGCTGTTGATCTTCATAATATTACTTCCTTTTCTTTTTTCATCACATCATTATACAACTTTTATCCCGATTTGTCAACAAAAAAATCCGTCCCCCGCAGACTATACGCATGAAAATTTATCCTCTCCAACAGCGGAGAAAATGTAACC
>JBJFHQ010000177.1:0-12715 GCA_051893755.1 Oscillospiraceae bacterium | reverse complement strand
ATGTTGCAAAAATGTAAGAAATCCCTCCCGAATGTAAGGCAGATGTTATTGCACTGTTTTTTATGGGGACGTATAATAGTATTGGTTACATTTTGACAATATTTTCGATTTCTATTGACAAAATCATAAAGATGTGATATAACTGTATTAGTATGAATAGTACAGTGTGAGGGAGAGATGTATCTATGAAAAAATATGAAGAATATGAAGATGACGAGCTTGACGAGGAAGAAGAAGCTCCCGGAAAGAAAAGGGGAGGCTTTATCAACCGTGTGCTGTTCTTTTTTGCGGTGATGATCGTGGCGGTGGGCACGTATGTGGCGTGCATCGGCTATGAGATGTATTCCCGCGCAGTTACTGCTGTGCCTGTGAAGGATATGGCGGCGGAGATCCGCTCCATGGAAAACTACACCTCTATCGAGGATATCCCCGATATCTACACGGAGGCTGTGGTCGCTGTGGAGGACAAGCGGTTCTATACTCATCACGGCATTGACCTGCGTTCTATCGGACGGGCGGTCATTGTCAATATCAAGGAGATGAGCCTTGCTGAGGGCGGCTCTACAATTACTCAGCAGCTGGCGAAAAATCAGTACTACACTCAGGAGAAAAGCTTTCTGCGAAAGGCGGCGGAGGCGTTCACTGCCCTGAAAATAGAAAGCGAGCTTTCCAAGGACGATATCCTTGAGCTCTACATAAACAGCATATACTACGGCGACGACTGCTATGGCATCTATGAAGCGAGCATGCACTATTTCGGCGTGGAGCCTTCCGGGATGTCCGATTATCAGTGCACGCTGCTGGCAGGAATACCTAACGCGCCGAGTGTGTATTCTCCTACGGTAAACCCCGGTCTGGCAGAGGAAAGACGTATTCAGGTGGTGGACGCTATGTACAATGCAGAGGTCATCTCCGCTGCCGAAAGGGACGAACTGTTAAACTCACCCGACTATATGTAACCGAAGCTTGTGATATGATATATTGAACCACCAAAAATATTTCCCGTCTGTTAATTAATATGTGCAGTGTGACAATATTCTGTGAAAAATTATTACAAGACGGTACATTTATTGATTTTGTTCTTTATTAAAGATATAATTATATATGATAGATCACATTGATTTTACTATTGACAAATCCATTCTATTATGATAGAATGATAAAAACGACATTGACAAAAGGAAGTTCAGAAATCTATATGAAAAAGAAAAAAAGAATGGGAAACACAAATACTCCATTTGCGGTGCTGTCAATGGTGCCGAGCATTGCGGGTGTGCTGATTTTTTTTATACTGCCGTTTTTTACGGTGGTGTATTATTCGATAGTCGATAACCCCATTACTCACGAATTCGTGGGACTTGAAAACTTCAAGGCACTTTTTGCCAACAAGGCGTTCATTACTGCGGCAAAAAACACGGCTGTGCTGTCGCTTATAACAGTGCCCCCCGCAGTGGTGCTCTCAATGATACTGGCAATGCTTATGGAATCGTCCATTCCCGCAAAAAGCGGCTTCCGCAGCATTTTCTTAAGCCCTGTTATGGTGCCTGCGGCTTCGGTGGTGCTTATCTGGCAGGTGGTCTTTCATTTTAACGGTTCTCTTAACTCGTGGCTGCTTGAGGCATTCGGCGTCGAGCCTGTGGACTGGCTCAAATCGAAATATTGTCTGATAGTTATTGCCCTGCTTTTTCTGTGGAAAAACTTAGGCTATAACATGATACTCTATCTTTCGGCGCTGGCAGGCATGCCGAAGGACCTGCTGGAGGTCGCCGAGCTGGAGGGAGCGGGACGCTTTTACAGATTCTTCCGAATCAAGCTGCGATATCTTTCTCCTACGGTGATATTTGTTACGATACTGTCCCTTATCAACTCCTTTAAGCTTTTCAGAGAGGTCTACCTGCTGACGGGAGACTACCCATACGAGGGACTATATCTCATGCAGCACTACATGAACAACACATTCAGGACTCTTGATTATCAGAAGCTTTCCTCGGCAGCTATTGTTATGATGACTGTTATGATCGTTATAATCGGGCTGCTTATCCACTTTGACAATAAATTCGGAGGTGACATTGAAGAATGAGGGCTCTGACTATGACAAAAAAGGTGAAAAAGACGATCATCACCGTACTGCTTACCATAATAGCTGTATTTTCGGCTGTGGTGTTTATTATGCCCACGCTGCTTACGATAGTCAATTCGTTTATGACTACATCGGAGATAAACGCAAATTACGGCGCTATCTTCAGCACGGCTGCAGGCGGGAGCCACACCTACATCTCCGAAAAGATAAATCTGAAGCTTATCCCCGACAAGGTGTCCTTTGACCAGTACAAGACCGTGCTGCTGACCAGCCCCGATTATCTTATCAAATTCTGGAATTCCGTTATCCTGACGCTGCCTGTGGTGATATTCCAGACAGCTGTGGCGGTGTTCGCTTCATATGGATTTTCACGAGTGAAGAGCAGGGTCGCAGACGTGATATTCATGGTGTACATATTTCTTATGCTCATGCCTTATCAGGTCACTATGGTGCCCAATTACATCGTGGCGGAAAAGCTCAATATACTCGACACGAGATGGTCTATAATCCTTCCGGGAATATTTTCACCCTTTGCGGTATTTCTGCTGACAAAGGTCATGAAGAGAGTTCCCTCCGCATTCTACGAGGCGGCAATGCTCGACGGCGCAAGCGAATTCAGCATTTTTGTTAACGTCTATATCCCCGTGTGCAGAAGCGCGATCTTTTCGGTAATGGTGCTGATATTCATCGACTACTGGAACATGGTCGAACAGCCGCTGGTACTGCTGTCCGATACGACCATGCATCCGCTGTCGGTATTTCTGTCGAAAATCAATACGCAGGAAACAGGAATAGCCTTTGCTGTTGCCGTAATATATATGGTACCGCCTATGCTGCTCTTCCTCTGGGGAGAGGATTATCTGGTGGAGGGTATCTCCTATTCCGGCGGCGTAAAGGGATGAGTGAAGGTTCTGACATGAAAAAGAAAAAAATAAACATTATTATTGCCGCGGCGGACGCTGTTCTTGCACTGGCGCTGGGGACGGCTCTCATTTACGCTTCGGCGAAAACAGACGAGGTCAGCCTGCAGAAGGCTGCGGACAGCTGGGCTGCGGATTCTCCGCTTCGGTACTCCGTTTCGTCGCTGTATACCGGCAAAAATGCGGCGTATTCTATCGGCGAGGTATATCAGCTGAGATCACAGATACTCGAAAAGGTCGAGGAACAGCTCACCGATACCGAAGATGGCTACTATGCCGACTGCTGGTACGGTATCGGGAGCATGACCCTCACAGGCGCAAAAAGCAGCGCTGATGTAAGAGCCTGCTATGTGGGCGGAGAATTCTTCGATATCCATACCGCAGAGACGGTCTCCGGCAGCGTTTTCCACGGTGATACCGCCAATATTGACACTATCGTGCTGGACGAGAACGCTTCCTGGAAGCTGTTCGGAGCACTGGACACCGAGGGTATGACCGTTACCGCAGGAAATATGACCTTTTATGTTTCGGCTGTTATCAAGGCACCCTCGGACTCGGAAAAGACCTTAAAAAAGGCTTACGAGGACGACGGTCAGGAGCCTATGGTCTATATCCCATACGAGGCTGCGGATGTTATCTTCGGCGAGGAACAGAAATTCACCTCCTACGACATCATGCTGCCAAACAATTACGACGGCTTCGCTTCGGACAGTCTCAGAGCTGCGGCGGGCTGCGCTGACGGCGATACCTCCGACAGGGCAGTTACCGACAGCAGCATGCGCTTTGATATCTTTGAGATACGCAAAAAGACAAAAAATATCGGAAGCATGCTGGATTCGGGGTCTGATATAGTATACCCCTTCTGGGAGGACGCTGCGAGAAGCGTTACTCTTGATGTATGCGT
This sequence comes from Oscillospiraceae bacterium, assembly GCA_051893755.1. Taxonomy (GTDB): domain Bacteria; phylum Bacillota; class Clostridia; order Oscillospirales; family Ruminococcaceae; genus RGIG4694. Next base: position 8,811 of record JBJFHQ010000177.1, on the reverse strand, counting down.
ACTGTACAAGGCGTTTCTTATACCGTTTATACTGCTGATGATATCCGCCTGCTACTGGATATTCTGTCTGGTCGGGCTGATAGCTTACATTATCAGAAGGATATACCGTTACTTCGACGACAAGTCGGAAAAGAAAAAGCTTGAAAATTATTACAAGACACATCCTAAGATCATAATCAAGCCCGAAAATGAAGGAGAATCGAAATGAATACAGATATTACAACGGACAAAACCTCCGCAAAGCGTTCCCGAAAGGACATTATCAAAAATATTGCCATTATTTTTCTGGCAGTTCTGCTGGTCCTGACCTTTTTCTCAAATACGGTCATGAACATGTCTCTGCCGCAGGTCTCGGCACAGTATGCCTCTAACGGAAATATCTCCGAGCAGATACGCGGGAGCGGCGTGGTCTCTGCGGGTCAGAGCTACGATGTTACTGTTGACGAATCGCGTGTTATCAGCGGTGTTAACGTCAAGGCAGGCGATAAGGTCGAAAAGGGCGACGTGCTCTATACATTGGAGGGCAAGGAAAGCACAGAGCTTGCAGAAGCAGAGAAAACTCTCTCCGATATGCAGTACGAATACCGCAAGGCTGTTATCGCTGCCGGCGGAGATACCGGATATCTGGTGGAGATGCTCGATATCAACAACGCTGAGGACGATATCGCCGATATAAAACGGGATCTGGAACGGTTTGACGATCCTTCCTATCTCAGCGATACATATGCGGCGGAATATTACGAGCTGTCTAAGCTGAGAAGCGATATTTCCGATCTGGAAAAGCTTATCTCAAAGGAGCTGGAAAAATACTCCGACGTGGAGCTGCAGTCTCTTGCTTCCGATCTGGAAAGCGCTGCGGCTTGTCTCGATACCGATGATTATACCCCTCTTCCCGCAGAATGGTATGCAAAAATCGAAGCAGCTCAGAAAGAGGTAGACGCTTTCAGCGACAATGACAAAAACGCACTCTCGGAAAAGAAGGCATCTATCGAAGCAGCTATCGCTTCGCTGGGTACCGATGATATGCTTGAGCTTCCTACAAAATACTACGACAGGATAGCAGACGCTCTCAATAATCGCAATCAGCTTAAAGAAGCATACGATCAGGCTGAATCCGCTCTTAAGGATGTTCAGGATCAGCTTGTGGACTCTGCCGATTATGACGAGAGCATCAAGACTAAAAACAGAGAAATAAAAGAAAAGATCGTTGAGATCGACGATGTCAACTCACAGATACTCTATTATACAGGCGAGGATTCTGCCGGTCTTGACGAGCTCTACAAGAAGGCAAGAGATCTTCAGAGAGAGCTTGATTATCTTAACGAGGATCTTGCAGAGCTTTCCGAAAAGAAGAATGTTTCGGCAAATCTGAAGTACCGCATAAAGGGTAAGCAGACGGTGTACAATAACGCCAAGATAAGACTGGATGCCGCAAACAAGGAGCTTAATTCCATAAAGACCGAGATAAGGCTCGATCTTATTGATGAGCTCAACGAGGTCAAGGCTAAGCTTGAACAGTACGACAGCACTGCCGACAGCTCGGCACTTGAAGCGGCTAAGAAAAAGCTTACCGACCTTAAGCGCAACGCCAAGTCGGAGCTGAAGGCTCAGCTGGAGGCAGTGAACAAGGATGTCAATAACCGCAAGGAGCTTGATGAAAAGAAAACTGCTCTCGAAAAGAGCGAGTCGGATTTTAACGTTAAGCTGCTTTCCGATAAGAAGGCGCTGGAGGATTCTCTTAAGGAAAAGGAAAGAAGTCTTGCTTCGCTGGAAGCAAATCTTTCTGTGAAAAAGATCACCGACGGCGTTACAAACCGTCAGGAGGACGAGGACCTTAAAAAACAGGCGGATGATATCGAGTATCAGCGTCAGAAGGTCAAGGAGCTTAAGGAAAAATCTCTCGGCGGAACTATCACAGCTCCTGTCAGCGGAACTGTAAGCTCTATGGCGTACCGTGCAGGAGAAACTACTGCGGCAGGCAATGCGGCTGCTGTTATCGACATCACCGACAAGGGCTTCGTGCTCAGCTTTTCGGTCAAGTCGGAACAGGCTAAAAAGCTTTCCGTAGGCACCAATGCGGATATCTCCAACAACTACTTCGGCAAGGATATCTCCGCTGTGCTTACCGCTGTCAAGCCCGACCCCTCTAATCCTCAGACAAGCAAGCTGCTGGAATTTACCATCTCCGGCGGAGATGTTCAGTCCGGCGACAGCATCAGCATTTCTATCGGCTCGAAGGGTCAGGATTATCCCGCAGTTGTTCCCAACAGCGCTGTCCGTGAGGATAAGAACGGCAAGTACGTGCTTGTTGTCGAATCCAAGAGCACCGCTCTCGGAAGCAGATATTATGCTGTCAGATATTCCGTTGATGTCCTTGCCTCCAACGACAGCAAGACTGCAGTCAGCGGTCTGACAGGCAGCGAGTTTGTGGTCATCTCATCATCGACGCCCATTGAAGAAGGACAGCAGGTCAAGCTGACAGAAAGCAACTGAGAATAATTTGAGAAAGGAATACGAATATGAACAATAAGAAAAAACTGATAAAGGCGCTCTGCATTTTATCGGCGGCGGCTATTACTGCAGGTGCTTTTACTGCCTGCGGAAAGAAAAGCAGCGACAATGATCCCGATTCTTCAAATCCCGGTAATTCTGCGGTGGGCTCGGAAACCGCGGGCAATCTCGTTAAGATAAGCTATCAGTGCGATGAGATAAAGCTCTCCGATGAGCTTAAGTCTGCGTATTTTGACAGCTTCAGCGTATCAGATGACGGCGTTACTCTGATCTATAACGATTATCAGTGGGACGAAGAGTCTCAGACATCCAATGTGAATGTGTATCTTTACAAGCTGGATTTTGACGGCAACATCGTAAGCAAGACCGATATCTCTCCCGAAAAGATGAACGATCAGGACAGCGCTTCGGTGAGCAATGTGAATTATCTCGCAGACGGCTCTGTTCTGTTTATTGAAAATCATTATTATCCTACCGGCACCTCCGCAGACGGCGGCGAGGTCGGCACAGAAACGGGGGAGGGCTCCTCCGACTACGAGGTGATGCCTCTTGAAGCGGAGACTGAAGCTGTGACAGAGGCTTCTTCGGAAGGATCCGAGGCAGCTGCCGAAACTGCTGTGGACGGCTACGACTACTCCGAAGAGGAATATACTCAGTATGAAAGCAAAATGTATCTTGTTTATATGTCCGCGGAGGGCGAGGTCATCAGCAGAAATGAGTTCGCAGATATCCCTTCTCTTAAGTTTATCACGGAAACCGAGAACAGCTATATCCAGCGAGTAAGTGCAAATGACAACGGTGATACTGCGATATTATATCAGACCTACGACGAGGAATGGAACAGCAAGAACGGCGTGGTTATCCTGAACAAGGATAAGGAGCAGATCTTCGCCAAGGACTTCGAGGGCGACAACAACTGGGTCAGCGGCAGCTTTGCGGACGGAAACGGTGATTTCTGCTTCGTAGTCTATACCTATGACGAGGAACAGGGCAAGTCTGTTCAGAATGTGAAGAAATGCAATACGCAGACAGGCTCGTTCGATGACGTTTTCGAATGGGACTCAAGCGGCAGCTCCGACATAATGGTCAACGGCAGCGGCGATTATCTGGCTTATTACTATAACTACAACAACAGTTCTGTCATGGGTCTCAAAAATGACGGCTCTTCTGAGGTCGTTGTAAATCTGCTGAATAACGGAATCTATCTGAATCAGGCAAACGGTATGTCTGTCAAGGGCGGGGATATATATATTCTCAGCTACAGCTACGACTCCAACGAGACCGTTATTTACAAGCTGAGAAAGCTGGACGAATCTGAAGTGAAGGAAAAGGAAGAGGTCACACTTGCTTCTTATTACGCTTCAAACGACCTGTCCTCGGCTGTTGCGGAGTATAACAGATCTGACGGAAATTATCTTATCACCGTGACCGAGTACAGTCAGTTCAACGACTACAGCTCCGACGACGAGGACGCATGGAATGCAGGTCTTACAAGACTTAACAGTGAGATATCTTCGGGAAAGATACCCGATATCATCTCCATCTCCGACCCCGAAATGCTGTCAAGCTTTGCAGCAAAGGGTCTGTTCGTCGATCTTAACACCTTCATCGACGGAGAAAACGGCATCAACCGTGACGAGTATTTCGACAACATCTTCCGTGCAATGGAGACCGACGGCAAGCTTTATACCATAACATCTTCCGTCAGCATTCAGGGCTGTGCTGCGAAGAAGTCGTATATTCCCGAGGACGGCGCTGTGACATGGGAACAGGTCGATGATATTCTCGGTCAGCACAGCGGAATGACTCTGCTCACTGCCGATGTTCCCAGAGACAGATTTATTTATGCCATACTCTGCTCCGGATACAGGAATTTCGTTAATACCTCGACAGGCGAGTGCAGCTTCAATTCTCCCGAATTTGTGGAGGTCCTTGAACGCTCGAAGGAGTATCCCGAAGAGATAGATTACGATGAGCTGGAATCCCGGGACCCCGATTTCTGGAATAATTACAATGTCCAGTACAGAAACGATAAGGTACTTCTGTCAGATTTCTACCTCTACGGCTTTGACAGCTACTACTACACAGCCGACGGTACAATGGGCGAGGATGTGAGCATCATTGGCATGCCGGGCTCAGGCAGCGGCGCATATCTTTCTCCGCGCAGCTATATTTCCGTCTCTGCAAAGTCTGCTCACCCCGACGCAGGCTGGGAGCTTATCAAGTCCATGATCGAATACAAGGAGGATAAGTACAACAGTAAAAACTACTATTCCTACAACTATAACGGTTTCCCCGTTAACAAGCAGGTTTATAAGAAATTGGGAGAAGCTGCTGTCGAGGCAGGCTACTACATCGACGAGGACGGCAACAAGGTGGAGAGTCATAACACATTCTATATCAACGACACCGAGTCTGTTGAGATCAGAAACGTCGATCAGGCACTCATTGACAGGCTGAGCAGCTTTATATCCTCTACCGACAACGTGTTTATGGGCATTGAGGGCGGTATTACAGATATCATCAATGAGGAAGCTGCGGCGTTCTATGCAGGGACTACCACCGCTCAGCAGGCGGCGGACAATATCCAGAGCAGAGCGTCTCTCTATCTCAGCGAGCATAACTGATGCTCCTTTGAGCCGGATCAAGCCGGGTTTTTTTCCTCCGTTTTGGATGATCATTCCGAAACGGAGGAAATTTATCAAATATATTTTTTTGACAGAAAGGAATAACTGCTTATGAACAGCAAAAAAAACATCATCAAGGCGGTCTGCATTTTATCCGCAGCTGCTGTGATGGCGGGAGCATTTACCGCCTGCGGAAAGAAATCAGACAGCGACAGTCAGAATGACGCGTCGTCCTCTTCAGAAAACGGAGAAAAATCGGGCGGCAATGCTGCGGGAAATGCGGAAAAGCTCGTCAGGATCAGCTACGGCTGCGATGAGATAAGGCTTCCCGAAGAGCTTCAGAACGCCGGCTTCAATGGCTTCCACGTCAGCGAGAACGGCATATCTTCGGTAATTTCCGAGTATAACTACAACGAGGAGACAGACGTCTCCACAAGCACTTCCTATATATGCAGTGTGGATAATGACGGTAAGCTCCTGAGCAAGACCGAGATCACTCCCACTCCCGAGGCGGACGGGGACAGCCCCTTTTTTCAGAATACTGTCTTCCTGAATAACGGGAATGTTCTTTTATTTGAACGTCACAATTTACCGACAGCTCCCCATGAAGAGGAGACCGATCCCGATGAAGCTGATGCTTCGGAGGACAGCGCCGATGATAATGAAGCCCCTGAATACGAGGATTATGAGACAAAAAATTATCTTGTGATCATGTCCCCGGACGGCACGGTCATCACAAAAAAGGATATCGCCGATATACCCGGTCTTGACGAGGTCATGAGCGATCAGAACAGCTACATCGACAGCGTGCTCTCCAACGATAAGGGAGATATCGCAGTGTGCTATCAGCTGTGCGACGAGAACTGGAACTATAATCCCGGAGTTATCATCCTCGACAAGGAACAGAATCAGTTGTTCAGAAAGGAACTTTCAAGCGACGGGAATTCATGGATAAACGGCAGCTTTGCAGGCGGGGACGGCAGCTTTAACTATGTGGTCTATTCCTACGACATGAACAGCGGAGGTTTTGCATATCAGAAGCTTTTCAGACCAAACTGCGAAACAGGCGAGTTTGATGAGCTCATGGAGATGAAGGGCGACGGCTCGGGCAGCAATATGATCGCAGGCAGCGGCGATTATCTCGCGTACTATTACAACTACAATTCGGCGTCCATTGAAGGCATGAAGGACGACGGTACCTGTGAAACTGTGGTCAATCTTCTCAACAACGGTCTGTATCTGAATCAGGTCAACTCCTTATTTGCGGACGGCGATGATTTTTATATCGTGGGCTATGACAGTGAGCCTATCCTATATAAGCTGAGAAAGCTTGACGAATCCGAAATAAAGGAAAAGGAAGAGGTCACCCTTGCTTCCTATTATGCCGATTCAGGGCTTCAGAATGCCGTTGCCGAGTACAACAGGTCTGACGGAAACTATCTTATCACCGTTACCGATTACAGCAAGTACAACGACTACAGCAGCGATGATGAGGAAGCATGGAATGCGGGCATGACTAAGCTCAACAGCGAGATATCTTCGGGACAGATACCCGATATCATCTCAATCGCAGACCCCGAAATGCTGGCGAGCTTCTCCGCAAAGGGACTTTTCGTTGACCTTAACACATACATTGACGGCGAGGACGGTCTGGACCGCAGCGAATACTTTGACAACATATTCCGCGCTATGGAGACCAACGGCAAGCTTTATGCAATAACAGGCTCGGTGGGTATCCTCGGCACCTGCGCAAAGCAGTCCTTTATCCCCGAGGACGGTCCCGTTTCTTGGGATACCGCCGACAGCATTTTAAATCAGCACAGCGGCATGAAGCTTCTTCCTGAAAATCTCACTCGTGAGGATTTTATGACTATCATCATTTCCTGCGGCTACAAGAATTTCGTTGATACCGCAGCAGGGGAGTGCAGGCTCAATTCTCCCGAGTTTGTGGAGATACTCGAACGCTCCAAGGAATATCCCGAGGAGGTAGATTACGATGAGCTGAACTCCGACCCCAATTACTGGAGCAGCTATAACATGCAGTACAGAAACGATCAGACTCTTCTGTGCGAGCTGTATCTGTACAACTTTGAAAGCTACTACTATACTGCCGACGGCTCTATGGGCGAGGATATCAGTATTCTCGGCATGCCGGGCTCGGGCAGCGGCGCATGTGTTTTCCCGTCAAGCTATATTTCCATTTCCGCCGAGTCGGCTCACCCCGACGCAGGCTGGGAGCTTATCAAGTCCATGCTTTCCTATGACGAGGACAGATACAGCAATAACAGCGGATTCAGCTATTTCCCGCTGAACAAGCAGTCCTATCAGAAAATGGGCGAGGCTGTGATCGAGTCTACATACTACACCGACTCCGAGGGCAACCGTGTGCAGAATGAGCAGACCTATTACATCGACGATACCCAGAGCGTTACGCTGAGAAACGTCGATCAGGCGCTTATCGACAGGATAAACGGGTTCATTTCCTCTACCGATAACGTCTATATGGGCGCTGAAAGCGGTATCATGGATATAATCAACGAGGAAGCTGCGGCATTCTATGCGGGCACCTCTACTTCTCAGCAGGCGGCGGACAATATCCAGAGCAGAGTTTCACTCTATCTCAGCGAGCACATGTGATATTTTTGCACTGCAATTCAAAAGCAGACGGCATGGGCTGTCTGCTTTTTTTCTGTCATATGAGGAAAACACTTGAAATTTTCTTTGAGGTGTAGTATAATAATATCATCGGGAAATATTTTTCGTCCGAAAACATCTGAAAAGGAATGATTTTATGTCCGAAAAACGCAGCTGCGGTGTTCTGCTGCATATTTCAAGTCTGCCCTCGAAGCACGGCATAGGCACGCTGGGCGAAGAGGCTTACAGCTTTGTGAAATTTCTTAAAAAGGCAGGTCAGGAATACTGGCAGATACTGCCCATTGGACCTACGGGCTATGGCGATTCGCCATATCAGTGCTATTCCGCATATGCGGGAAATCCGCTGCTTATCGACCTTGACATGCTTATAAAGGACGGACTTATTTCCGCTGACGACCACGATCTTATGATAATCGATAAAAAGACTGATTTTGCCGATTATGCGCAGCTTTTCAGCTTCAAGAATATTATCCTGCAGAAGGCGTACTCGAAGTTTTCCGCTGAGGGTGCCCCCGAGGATAAGATAGCCTTCAATAAATTCTGCCGCAAAAATTCCAGCTGGCTGGACGATTATGCGCTTTTCATGGCGCTGAAATATCATTTCAGACAGGTGATGTGGACCGAGTGGGACGATGATATCCGTCTCAGAAAGCCCGAGGCCATGAAGCGCTATTCCGAAAAGCTGGAATTTATGATAGGATACTGGAAATTTACACAGTATATCTTCTTTAAACAGTACAAGGCTCTGAAAAAGTTTGCCAATAAAAACGGCATTAAGATATACGGCGATATGCCCATTTACGTTTCCATGGACAGTGCCGATGTCTGGGCAAATCCCGAGCTTTTCATGCTGGACTCCGACAATAAGCCTGTCAAGGTGGCAGGCTGTCCTCCCGACCCATTTGCGCCTACGGGACAGCTTTGGGGAAATCCTCTTTACGACTGGGACAAAATGGAGAAGGACGGCTACAAGTGGTGGATATCCCGTGTGAAATACAGCACGAAGCTGTTTGACCTT
>JBJFHQ010000176.1:0-2784 GCA_051893755.1 Oscillospiraceae bacterium | reverse complement strand
TGCGTTCACTTATTACTATTAACTTGGGGCTATTCACTTATAACTTTAAACTATTAACTATTAACTGTTAACTAAAAACTATTCACTATTCATTATTCACTATTCACTATTCACTATTCACTAAAACCGACAAGGGGGAGGTTTTTTTCTATGCCAAAATTCTACGTCACTCCGTCACAGATGCGGGAGATCGAACGCCGCGCAGATCAGCTGGGCGTTTCTTATTATCAGCTTATGGAAAATGCAGGCGATGCGGCGGCGGCTAATATCGTCCGTATAATGTCCGAGAAGAAGATCAGCGGCGGCATAACCATGCTCTGCGGCAAGGGAAATAACGGCGGCGACGGCTATACTGCCGCACGCAAGCTGTCCGAGGCGGGATTTTCCGTCACCTGTGTCATGCTCTCCGACGAGGCGGGCACAGATATCGCTGCTAAGGAGCTGGGCGAGCTCTTCGCTGAAGGGCTGGTTCCCGTTATAATGCTCTCCGACGGCAAGGAGGCTGTTTTCGACGCTCTCTGCGACAGCGCAGTTATCGCTGACTGCGTGTTCGGCACAGGCTTTCACGGCGAGCTCCCCGAAAATATCGCCGAGATCTTACGCTACGCCGAGAGCTGCAATGCGCTGAAAATTGCCATGGACATCCCCTCGGGCGGAAACGGTCAGACAGGTCTTGCCTGTGACGATACCCTCCACTGCGACTACACCGTCACCTTCGGATTGGAAAAGATAGGCACGGCAATATATCCCCTGTCCGAATACTGCGGAGAGGTCATCGTCTGCGATATCGGGCTCCCCGATTCCTGCATAAGCAGCATGGAAAGGCTTATCCGCCGCGTAGACATGGACTTTGTCAAGGAGCATATCCCTGTGCGAAAGAAAAACTCCCACAAGGGCACCTTCGGAAAGGTCCTCAACATCGCAGGCTGCAGGAACATGACAGGCGCCGCCGCTCTTTCCACATCGGCAGCTTTAAGAAGCGGCGCTGGACTTGTAAAAACCGCCTCAGTTGACAGAGTGATAAAGACCTTATCCCCGTCCATTTTTGAGAGCGTGTATCTGAACCTGAAAGCTGCGGAGGACGGCTCAATATCCGCCGAGAATGCGGATATCCTCATAAGCGAGATGAACAAGTCCACCGTGTGCGCATTGGGGTGTGGGCTGTCCGTCACGGAAAACACGAAAAAGCTCGTAAAAGAGCTGGTAAATAACGCCGAGGTGCCGCTGATAATCGACGCTGACGGCATAAACTGCCTTGCCTCCTGCATAGATATTATCAGAAACGCAAAGGGAAAAGCGGCGGTGACTCCTCACCCTGCCGAGCTTGCACGGATAATGGATATGCCCCTTTCGGAGGTCCTTGCCGACCGTCTTGGAACGGCTATGCGGTTTTGCGGCTTATATGAGACAGTTATTCTCGCCAAAGGTACTCCAACATTTATTATAAGCAGCGATGCCGCATATGTGTCGTTCACGGGGAATCCGGGACTGTCCAGAGGCGGCAGCGGCGATGTTCTCACAGGCATCTGCGCAGGACTTGCCGCCATGGGGCTGCCTCTTGCGGAAGCGCTTGCCTGCGGGGCGTTCATTCACGGCTATGCCGCGGATAAGGCGGCAGATGAGCTCTCACAGACAGGCATGCTCCCCGGCGACGTGATAAGCCGCCTGCCCTTTGTGTTTAAAGAAATGGACAGATAAGCAGTCCCGAAAAACGATTGCTTTCTGTTCCGACTTTGAACGGAGGGCAATTATGAAAAAGAAGATATTTCATCTCATTTCACTTGGGATAACGGCGGTGCTTTCGGCGGCGATACTGGGCGGCTGCAAGGGGCTCGGCGAGACGCTTACGCAGTCTCCGTCGGGCGCTGACAAGCTCTACACTGCGCAGTGCGAGATAACCGTTGACGGCGAGGACGACGAGGAGCTGCTCACCTACGGAGGCACGCTTTCCCGACTTGGCGGCGGAAACTGGGAGCTTGCCCTTGACAAGCCCGACACTGTTGCGGGGCTGAAAATAAAGCTTGGCGAAGAGGGCATCACCGCCTCGCTTGGTGACCTCAGTCTTAATCTGGAGACTGACAAGATACCGTCACGTGCAGCGTTCATGACCGTATTTTCGGCGCTGGACAATGCGGCGGCGAACATCAACTCCCTTGACTTTTCGGAGACGGAGACGAATCTATGTTATCACGGAAACTGCGGCGGTGAGAAATACACGCTGTTATGTGACAAAACGAACAATCTGCCCTGTGGGCTGAACATCGGGAAGATAACTGTTATACTGGTGAATTTCACGGTCACGGGAGAAGCTCCCGAGACTTCGGAGACAGTTTCCGAGACGACTGCGGAAGAGACCACAACAACGACGGAAACCGAAACAGTAACGGTATCGCTTGAAACAACGACAGCGGAGACCACCGTCACCACCACCGAACCGCAGACAATGCAGTCGATAACGTTCACAACCACAGAATCAACAACAACGAGCAATTAATTAATAAAGCAATCGTGGAAACAAAGAAACAAACAAAGCTCCGACCCTCCGGTGTCGGAGCCAAACTAAAAGTAAGCGGAACACTTGGTAACCGATGATATTTAAGCAATGCAAAAGAGAGAGGGAAAGGGAAAGGTGAGCGCGAGAGCTGCCCGCAGGCTATAAAGCCGTAGGGGGAGAGAAAAGCGGCGACCCACTAAAACTAACCCATTCGATGCGACCACGTATGAGCCGCTTGTCTTTCCCCCGGAGGTGTCCCTCTCGCACGCGTCGGAAAAGGAAATTTCGGT
>JBJFHQ010000175.1:0-2797 GCA_051893755.1 Oscillospiraceae bacterium | reverse complement strand
CAGCGCAACGGGGCCTGTTTTTACAAGCTCCTTAAGGTTAGTTTCAAGACCTGCTGAAAACATGATAAGCATTACGCCGATCTCCGCCAGATATGCTATTGCACTGTTGTTGTCGCTAAGGTTGACAAGTCCGAGAACAGACGGACCAATGAGCAGACCCGCGATGATCTGACCTACTACCTGAGGCGCTTTCAGCTTTCTTGCCAGAAGTCCGAAAACTTCCGCCGCAAAGACCACGATGGCAAGATCCTTGAAAATAAGATAGGTTTCCATATACTTTCCTCTTTTCTCAATTTTTATGTAATATTATAGAATAAAATAATTAACGAAATATGAACAAACTGCAAGATTAATTAGACACTCCGCTTTTTTGTATTGAATTATAGTATTTGTCGAAAAAGTTGATAAAAAATTGTGCAGAATTTTGACAGTCGACCCGAATTTCAGCTCACACAGCGTCATATATATAATATGCGGAAAATGCGGCGCATGCTTTCCGCATAGTACCGTAATTTTTGAGCAGAGGAAAGGGGCGGCAGTATTATGTTTGAATATCTTCCCGAGGAAGAAGCTGTAACATGCGAGTGTAAGGAAAGAAATGACAAAAAGCCGCTGCTTGTAAAGCTTGCGGTGTTCCGTCTTGTGGCAGCTATTGCAGTTCTTGCGGCAATGCTGCTTTTCAGGGCGATATGTCCGCAGGAGACGGATAAAATGTCTGAAGAATTCCGCAGCTGTGCAGGCTCATCTACTCAAGCCGATGACCTCATTTCCGAGGCAGCAGAGTGGTTCATGAGCTTCATAGAGAGGCTGCCGTCGGAGAGCACAGACTGACATGATCGAGCTCAGATTTTACGGAGTCCGGATAAGGGTATGCTTCGGATTTTTATTCATCAATGCACTTATGACACTTATTTCGGGGAATATTTCCGTTCTTGCACTGTGTGCCTGTCTGCTCCATGAGCTTGGACATATGACGGTAATGAAGCTGTTCGGGCAAAAAATATACTCCGTGACCTTTTACGGCGCAGGAGTGAAAATTTCCCCGAAAAAGGGGATAATGCTGTCAAAATGGCGGGAAGCGGCAGTCCTTTGTGCGGGGTGTACGGTAAATGCGCTGCTGTTCATGATGTTCGGGTGTACGCCCTTCGGACTGATAAATCTGTTTCTATGCGTGTTCAATATGCTCCCAGCAGGCGGGCTGGACGGAGGACGACTGCTTAAGCTTTTTCTTGAAGAATCGGATAAAATAAGCCTGCGGACGGCGGAATGTATCTGCCGTGCCGCAGGCTGTATCACTGCAGTATTGCTGCCGCTTGCCGCATATTGTACGGGTATCCGAAATGTCACAGTGTTCGCAGCTGCGGCGTTCATGTTGATATCAGCGCTGACACAGTGAGCTTATACTATCTGGAAAAGGAAGAATTTCAGATAGTTGGTCTCCTCGGCGCAGGAAAGGATAGGGTGGTCTGCGCACTGCTGACGGAACTCTATCTGTCTGAGAGTGACTCCCGCAGCATGAGCCGCATTGTCCAGCATTTCCCGGAAAAGCTGTTCGGTCATAAAGTGTGAGCAGGAGCAGGTGGCAAGATAGCCGCCTCTTGGCAGGAGCCGCATTGCGAGAGTGTTCAGCTCCAGATAGCCGTTTTTCGCGTTGCCCACGGTCTTGCGTGATTTGGTAAATGCGGGCGGGTCGAGGATAATATAGTCATAGGAACGGTCATGAGCTTCGAGCTTTGACTGCAAAAACTCAAAAACGTCGGCAGTTTCAAAGGATATCCTGTCCGAGAGACCGTTGAGCTCCGCATTTGCTCGGGCGTTGGCAATAGCTGATGCGGACACGTCTACCGCTGTAACATGAGCAGCTCCGCCCTTTGCGGCATTGAGCGCAAAGGAGCCTGTATGAGTGCAGCAGTCCATGACATTCCTTCCCGCAGCGATGGACGCCGCAGCTGCGCGGTTTCTCTTCTGGTCGAGGAAGAAGCCTGTTTTCTGACCGTTTTCCACGTCCACATTGTAGATTATGCCGTTTTCGGTTATTTTCGTCATTGCAGAGGGGGGATTTTCTCCTCTGTACCAGTACCAGCCCTTTGATTCCTCCATGCCCTCGAGAGTGCGTATCTTCACGTCGTTGCGCAGGAATACTCCGTTTATGTACTGATCGTCCTCGTCAAGTACATCAAGGAGCGCACGGAGGATAACGTCCTTATTCCTTTCGATGCCGAGGGAGAGTATCTGCACAGAAAGCAGATCTGAGAATCTGTCCACGGTAAGACCCGGGAAAAAGTCCGCCTCCCCGAAGATAAGTCTGCAGCAGGAAAGCTCCCCGGGAGCCATTACGGTCTTTCTGTAATCGTAGGCGTATTTTACACGTCTGCGCCAGAATGCCTCATCGAAAACATCGTTTGCGTTGCGGGAAATTATCCTGACGCGTATCTTGGACGCAGAGTTGTAAAAGCCCGTTCCGACGTATCGTTTTTTTTCGGTGACAACATCGACGAAAGAGCCGTCCTCGGGGGTGGAGTCAAGGGAGACTATCTCATTATCGTATATCCACGGGTGACCCGATGATATGCGTTTTCTGCACTTGTCGGAGATGACTGCACAATGGTAATTTCTTTCTGAATTCATGGCTGATTTTCCTTTCAAATTTATGAAATTTAAATATATTAAATGATTTCATTTTTATCATTATAATATATTTTGCTGTATTTTTCAAGAAATATTGCATTTTTATTTTTTTTGTGATATAATTAATCAGTAAAATCAGATTTTATGGTCAACACAGCCAAATGATGCC
>JBJFHQ010000174.1:0-2806 GCA_051893755.1 Oscillospiraceae bacterium | reverse complement strand
GCGTCTTTTAATTTTTTTAAATTATTAGTAAGTGTATTAGGAGATATATTTAAAGAATTTGAAAATAAATACGATTCTCTTGACTTTTTAAAAGAATGTTCGAGTTTGGAGATAATACACTTGGGTAAAGGTGTAAATTCAGTTGCAGAGGATGCTTACGATATACTATACACTTTGCCGAATCTTAAAGTGGTTGCATTTTCGGGTATATATACTCATATAACTCCTGAGCAAATTGCACATATTAAATTAAATATACCAAATTGTTTGATAGTGTTTACAAAATAAGTGTAGATTTGATGTGATTGCTACTGATGATTTAAATCTATCCTCCTCATTAGATAATCTGCTCCAAATTTTGTTTTTACGTGTGTATTCCCAAAGGTAATCTTTTTATAATGCTATAAAAAGATTCAGTCTGTCGAAAAGGGGCTGTTGCACGCCCCAATAAAAAATAAGCACCAAAGCAGAAAAAGTTCCGCTTTGGTGCTTTTTGTGTAACCGTCAAACCCTCTCCCGTCCATAAACAACTAAGCCCTCCGCCAAACCAAATCAGCGGAGGGCTCAGATCTGCCCGACCATTCATTCCAAGGCATAACCGGTTCATCGGAGGTCAGCAGCCTGTAAAAATAATCCTCAACATTCAGACCGTTTGCACAGGCAGTAACTGCAAGTGATATTGTCAATATCACTTGATACATTTTCTACCCCAAATCCAAAATTAGTATGGAATCAGCACTCCGAAATGGAACAAATATCCATGGAGCGTAGCGGAATGGATATTTGTTCCATTTCGGACGCCGCAAAATCAGGCGGTTGAAACGAGCGATTCACAGTACCTTTTACGTTTAACAGCAGGAGGAAGTCCTCCGTTAGTCGAGCATATCCTGCGATTGTTCCAATAGCTCATATAATACCTCCAGATCATCGTTTTCAACTCGGCTACTGTATAATCTTCGGACTTCCTGTTTCTGCTGTAAAAAAGTTCTTCCTTCATTCTTGTCCACATACTCTCGCAGCGGGCGTTATCGTGACATCTTCCACCGGCACTGTTCATGCTCTGAATAAATCCGGTGTGTTGCAGTGTTTCTCTGTACTTTTCGCTTGTGTACTGGCTGCCTCTGTCTGAATGAAGAATTGCGCCCCTTAATTCGTGTCTCCTCAATAACCCCCAAAAGCACGAAATATAGACAAAAACAGGCAAAAGTGGTATAATAGAAGTGCAAGGAAAAAAGCGAAATCAGGGAAAAAGCTTGCACATAAGGAGGAGCCAATGTATAAGTTCAATAGAAATGCCCAGATCACATTCAGCGATTTTGATCAGCCGATGGGAATGAAAATGAATGCCAACAATCGATGGGTAAAAAAAGCGGAAATGATCCCATGGGATAAAATCGAAGAAAAATATGCAGAGCTTTTCCCAAGCAATACAGGTATGCCTGCAAAGCCGCTGAGAATGGCACTGGGGTCACTGCTTATTCAGAAACAGTATGGCTACTCCGATGAGGAGCTTGTGGAACAGCTCCGTGAAAATCCATACTATCAGTATTTTATCGGAATGCCGGGATATGAGGATAAATATCCGTTTGTTCCATCACTGCTTGTTGAATTCAGAAAGCGTCTTTCCGAAGAAACTCTCATTGAAGTCAATGAGATCATAATAGCTTCGGCAATGCCCGAAAAAGATGATTCCGATGATGACGACAACAGCAATAATTCCGACGGAGAAAACTCGGATAACAAAGAAACCGAAGAGTCGACAGAAAAAGAAACCAAGACTAAAAACAGAGGAACACTTATCCTTGATGCGACCAGTGCACCGCAGAATATTGAATATCCGCAAGATGTGAATCTCCTTAACGAGTGCCGTGAAAAGCTTGAAAAGCTCATTGGCAAGATCTGCTGTGACTTCAATTATTACGCTCCCCGTATGTATCGTAAAAACGCAAAAAAAGATTATCTCAGCCTTGCAAAGTGTAAGCAGCGTACTGCTAAACGTATCCGCAAGACTGTTAAGCAGCAGCTTTAATATGTGCGCCGTGACCTGAAATATGTTGATGAATTTCTTGCTTTGGACGATGTTAAGCTTACCGAAAAACAGACTGAGCTTCTTGATGTAATACGCAAGGTTTATGAGCAGCAGAAATTTATGTTTGATAACAAAAAACATTCGGTCGAAAACAGGATCGTAAGCATCAGTCAGCCGTTTATCCGTCCAATTGTCAGAGGCAAGGCAAAGTCACCCGTTGAATTCGGAGCAAAGCCTGATCTGTCCGTTGATGAAAACGGAATGGCTCGTGTGGAAAAGCTTTCATTTGATGCCTACAATGAGGGTGAAGTGCTGAAAACTGCTGTTGAGAATTATAAAAAGCGAACGGGGCATTATCCCAAGAGAGTTCTTGTTGATCAGATCTACAGAAACAGGACAAATCTGAACTTCTGTAAAGAAAAGGGCATCAGACTTTCGGGCAAAAAGCTTGGCAGACCGAAGCAGAAAGAAACCGACAAGAAAACCGAATACAAAGACAACACAGACCGTATTGAAGTTGAGCGCAAGTTCAGTCTTGCAAAGCGTAAATTCGGTCTTGGTTTGCTGTACACAAAATTGAAAAATACAACAGAAGCTTCGATACTTCTGTCGGTAATTGCTATGAACATTGACCGCCTGGCGGCAATGTTTCTGCGCCTGATTTGGATTTTGCTGTTTTGTTTCCCGGAGTTGGAATTGTGGGGTTGTTGAGGAGACACTAATTCGGGATAGGACTTGACTGCATTTTTTACTGTTTCTACGCACAATTCTGCTTTC